>JALDXR010000190.1:0-6922 GCA_032154865.1 Nocardioidaceae bacterium | reverse complement strand
AGTCGCTCGGCACCGGCGGCGGTCTGCGCAACGCGGCGGCCGCACTGCGCGGAGCCCCGGACGATCCGGTCTTCGTGCTCAACGGTGACCAGCTCTCCGGCCACGACCTCACCGCCCAGGTCGCCCACGCCGACGCCACCGGTTCCGACGTGTCGCTGCACCTGGTCGAGGTGCCGGACCCGAGCGCTTTCGGTTGCGTGCCCACCGATGCCGACGACCGGGTCGTGGCGTTCCTCGAGAAGTCGCCGGACCCGATCAGCAAGCAGATCAACGCCGGCTGCTATGTCTTCCGCCGCCGCGTCGTCGACCTGATCCCGCCGGGCGAGGTGGTGTCGCTCGAGCACGACACCTTCCCGGCGCTGCTGCGGCAGGGCGCGACGGCGGTCGGCTATCGCGAGTCGGCCTACTGGCGCGATGTGGGTACGCCGCTGGCGCTCGTGGAGGCATCATGCGACCTCGTACGCGGCATCGCGTCGTCGCCGGCGTACCCGTTCCCGCCCGCGGAGCGGCTCATCGACGACTCCGAGGTCGCCCGGCCCGACCTGGTGACCGGCGGCTCCGTGATCGGACCCGGCGCCCAGGTCGGTCACGACGCAGTCGTGACTGCCAGCGTCGTGATGGCCGGCGCCCAGGTGGCCGACGGCGCCCGGATCGTCAACTCCGTCGTCGGTCCGGGGGCGAGAGTAGGGCCTCGTACGCGGCTCCGCAGGGCCACGCTCGGCGACGCCGCCGTCGTCGGCTCCGACTGCGAGCTGCTCGACGGGGTGACGGTCGACTGCGACGCGGTCGTCCCGGACGGCGCGAGTGTCACGTCGGGCTGACGGTCACCGTCGCGAGTACGCCGGCGTCCTCCGGATCACGGTCGACCCGGACCGTACGCCGGGTCGAGACCGCCAGTGCCCGGAGCCGTTCGACGAATGCCCCGGCCTCCCAGGCCGCCACCTCCGGCGGGGCCCCGGTCACGGCCACGATCCGCCATCGGGCGGGCCCCGCCGAGAGCACCTTGACGACCGTCTGGTCGGCTGCGGCACTCGCGTCGTCGACCAAGGCGTCGACCGGGTCGACCGGCTCGGGGAACCCGGCGGCCCTGTCGGCGCCGTCGCGACGGACCGCCACCCGGACCGCGTCGACCGCACCCCAGCCGAACAGATCGGCGTCGGCCGGACGCACGAGGGCAGCGGCGCCCTCGCCGTCGTGACCGGCGGGGAGGACCCGATCGGCCAGCCCCCGCACGACGGCGACCGGCAGGCCGGCCGTCTTGCCCATGACGAGGTCGGTGGCCGCGGCGATCTCGTCCGCGATCGCGGGAGCGGTCACGGTGAGCCGGTTGCCGTGACTGTCGGTCGTGCCGGCCAGGTTCTCGAGCGGCGCCAGCCCCGCCACGCCGATGGCGATGTCGGTCTGGCCCTGTCGCCAGGCGCGCCCCGCCGTGTCGGTGATGACGACCGCGACGTTGACCCCGGCGAGCCGGCTCAACCGCCGTCGGAGCGCGCGGGCCTCGTCGTCCGGCTCCGTGGGGAGTGCGACGACGGTGCCAGGTGGCGTGTTGGACGCGTCGAGACCGGCGGCGGCCAGCGTCAGACCGTGCCGGGTGCGAACGATCCGGGTCGGACCGCGACGCGCGACCATGCGGACGGAGTGCTGCTCCACGAGGTCGTCGCGGTCGGCGTCGAGGACCAGGCCGGCCGCCTTGCTGACGACCTTGCTCGTCACGACGACGACATCGCCCTCGGCGAGCCGCGCCGCCTGGTGGATCAGGGCCGCCAGGTCGTCGCCGGTCCGGATCTCTCCAAGCCCCTCCACGGCGACAGCCTCGACCCGATCGGTCATGTCCGGAGCTCCTCGACCAGGTCGAGGGTGGCGACCGCCATGGCGTCGGTCGCCGCGCGGTCTCGCATCAGCAGTGGAACCGCCCGCGCCGCGATGTCGGCCTGCTCGATCCGGGGCACCAGGTCGCGGTCGGCGTCGTGGACCAGCCAACCGTCGAGGTAGCCGCCGTGGCGACGCGCTCGGTAGTGTTCGGCGATGCTCGCGGCGGAGTTCTCGATGCCGAGGCCCGACAGCAGTTGGTCGGCCATGCCGCGGACGGCGGCGCCCTCGACGATCGGCGACAGCCCCACGACCGGAGCCCTCGTGTCCCGCAGTCCCACCGCGATGTCCTTCACACCGAGGACCGTGCCGATCGACACGATGGGATTGGACGGCGGGAGGATGACCGCGTGGGCGTCGAGGATCGCGTCGACGACGCCCGGTGCGGCTGCGGCCTCGTCCACTCCGACGACAACGACGTCGCGTACGGCCGGCTCGGCATGCCGCCGTACCCAGTACTCCTGGAAGTGGATCGCCCGCCGCCCCGACGGCTCGGCCTCGTCGTCGATGACGATGTGGGTCTCGACCCGATCGTCGCTCATCGGCAGCAGCCCCACCGGCGGCCGATCGGACTCGGGTAGCCACCGGGCGCACAGGGCCTTGGTCACCGCCGACAGCGGATAGCCCGCTGACAGCATCTGGGTACGGACGATGTGGGTGGCGAGGTCGCGGTCGCCGAGACCGAACCAGGTGGGTTCGACGCCGTACGCCGCCAGTTCGTCCTTGATCTGCCAGGTCTCGTCGCGGCGTCCCCAACCGCGGTCGTCGTCGATGCCGTCGCCCAGGGTGTACATCACGGTGTCGAGGTCGGGGCAGATCTTCAGGCCGAACAACCAGATGTCGTCGGCGGTGTTGCCGATGACCGTCAACTCGTCGTCAGGACTGACCACCCGGCGCAGTCCGCGCAGGAAGCGCGCGCCGCCGATGCCACCGGAAAGGGCGGTGATGTGCATAGCGACAGTGTGGCGGTGTCCGTTTCGCGACACCACACCGCCCAGCGGCCACCACGATGACCGGCCGCTATGCAACTGTGGCAGGCTGAGCCACGCACCAACTGTCTGATAGGGGAGTTTCCGTGCTAACCGAATCTGCCAAGAAGCTACGCGATCCGCTAGCCCTCGGGTTGCTTGGCGCCACCGCGCTCTATCTCCTCGCGGTGATCTCCGTCCTGCTCAACAGCGACCTCGCGGGGAAGTTCGCCAACCGGGCCGCCCTGACGCAGGGCGACTTCGTCAATCCGGTCTTCGTCATCATCACCGTCGCAGCTGTCCTGTTGGTCGCGGGGATCGGTGAGCCGTCGCCGATGGCACGTACGGTAGTCCCGGCGGCACTCGGTGTGCAGGGGCTGATGCTGCTGTTCGGCGTCATCACGTTGTTCGCCTCCTGGGGCGTCGACCTGCCGGACAACCCGAACGCGGTTCTGGACATCGGCGGCTTCGCCGGCATCACCGGCGCCGGCAAGATCACCGGAACGCTCGCGATGCTGGCCTATCTCGCGATCCTCGGCGTCGGTGCCTTCTTGACGTTCACGGTCTTCCAGGGCCTGCCCGCGCCGGTGAAGCCGCAGCGGCAGCAGCAGTGGGGCGGCCAGCAGTGGGGACAGCCGCAGCAGCAGTGGGGACAGCCGCAGCAACAGTGGGGCGGCCAGCCACAGCAACAGCAGCAGCAGTGGGGCGGCCAGCAGTGGGGAGCCGCCGCAGGCGGCGCGGCCGCCGGCGGTGCCGAAGCCGGCGCCTGGGGCCAGCCCACGTCGGGTGAGTCCTCGACCGGCTATGCGGCCGGCGGCGACGCGGGTCAGCCGATGCCCACTTCGGGCGAGTCCTCGACCGGTTACGCGGCTGGCGGTGACGCCGGCCAGCCGGCGCAGCAGCCGCAGTGGGGCCAGCCCCAGCCCGCCGATCCGACCCAGCAGTGGGGTCAGCCGCAGCAGGGTGAGGCGCCTCAGCAGGGCGAGTCGCCGCCCCAGGAGGGCGAGGACCACCGCCCGGGCTGGTGGTCCCCGAGCTCCTGAGAGCTGGCGTTTGCTCCCCTCCTTGCGACGCAGCACAACCCGCCCGGGTGTGGTACGGCCTCCGTACCACACCCGTTCTGGTTTCGGCCAAGCGGTGTCATTAGCATCTTCGGGCTTGACTTTGTGGTATTGACAGGCATGTAATTTCATACGTGTCGTTCGATCGCTTCGGTAGACCGCCGATCCGCGATGCCCGTCCCGGGTGCCTCGCGGTGCGGCTGGTCGACCGAGGTTGGGCAGGCCAGCCCGCAAGCCACGCCGCACTGCGACGCGAAGTCACGACGGGGAAGTCTCGGGAAGGCAAGTCGAGGAGGCGAGAGCATCGTGAATGAACTCGATGTGCTCGACGACGAATCTGGCGAGTTGGCGTGGCAGGAGCGAGCGCTGTGCGCCCAGACCGATCCGGAAGCTTTCTTTCCGGAGAAGGGCGGATCCACCCGGGAGGCCAAACGAGTCTGCTTATCGTGTGACGTCCGCGGCGAATGCCTGGAGTACGCGTTGGCGCACGACGAGCGGTTCGGCATCTGGGGCGGCCTGTCGGAGCGGGAGCGGCGCAAGCTGAAGAAGCGCGCCGTCTGACCGGTGGGCCTGATATTCGGCGCCAGAGTGGAGCTGCCGGACAGCCGCATGAGCGCATACCTGTCCGCTTGATGTCGCTTTTTCGGGTCGAAGGTGGTCGTCGAACGCCGGTCGACACGACCGCCTAGTGTGTCTCTCGGTTGTCCTCCGCCAAGACCCCGACGACGAGAGCCCGCCCGATGCCTGCTGCCACCGATGGACTGGAGTCCACCATCGGTCCGCACGTGACAGTCGTGCTGGTGAGTCACAATGGTGCGAAGTGGCTCCCCCAAGTGCTCGACGGGCTGGAGCGACAGCGCCGGATGCCGAACGCGCTCGTCGCGGTCGACACCGGCTCCACCGACGAGTCGGTCGACGTACTGGCGGCGCGGCTCGGCTCCACGAGCGTGTGCCGGATCCGCCGCTCGGTCGGCTTCGGCGCCGCCGTCGCCGCCGGTCTGGAACACGTCGACGGAGCACCGGTCGAGCCGCGGCGACACGGACCGGCCTCGAACCCGGCCGATCCCTCGCGGTCGTGGATCTGGCTTCTGCACGACGACTCCGCTCCGGCCCCCAACGCCCTCGCCGCGCTCCTGGGACAGATTCGCGACGATGTCGCCGTCGTGGGTCCCAAGCTTCGCGAGTGGCCGTCGCTGCGCCGGCTGCTCGAGGTCGGCGCCACGATCAGCGGCACGGGTCAGCGAGAGACCGGCCTCGAGCGCGGTGAGCCGGACCAGGGTCAGCACGACCGGCCGCGCGACGTCCTCGCGGTCAATACCGCCGGCATGTTGATCCGGCGAGACGTGTGGGAACATCTCGGCGGGCTCGAGCGACGGCTGCCGGTCTTCGGCGCCGACATCGACATCGGATGGCGGGTGGCCCGGGCGGGCTACCGGACGCGTACGGCGCCGGACGCGGTCGTCTTCCATCTCGAGGCGGCCAGCCGTGGACTGCGCAGCGACGTCGGACGAAGTAGCCCCCATGCCCAGCAGCGCCGGGCGGCCATCTTCACCCTTCTGGCCAACGCGAGCTGGTTCGGCTTTTGGTGGCAGTCGATCCGGTTGCTGATCGGATCGGTGCTGCGATCGATCGGCTTCCTGCTCGCCAAGGCACCGCGCGAAGCGGTCGACGAGCTGCGCGGAGCCGCCGGGGTCTATCTGCACCCGTTCGCCATGTTGCGGGCCCGGCATCGCCGCCGGCGCCAGGCCAGGCGATCGCCGCGTGACGTCCGCCCCTTGCTCCCGAGCCCGCTGCTGCCCTACCGGCACGGTGTCGATGCGGTGCTCGACATCGGTCTCGCCGTCGTCCGGGCCGCCGGTGGCAGCGGGCAGCCACAGGTCACTGGCAAGCGTGCGGTCATCGAGTCCGGGCCGGTGGCCGCCGAGGCCGAAGAGCTGCCGACGGCGACGAGTACGGTCAGCCGGCTGCTGCGTCAGCCCTGGATGGGCATCGCCCTCGTTCTCGTACTCCTCTCCCTCTGGGCCGGGCGCGATCTCCTGGGCGAGGGCCAGCTTCTCGGCGGCGCGCTGTTGCCGGCGCCGGACGGCATCGGCGGCTGGTGGGGACTGATGTGGGAGTCCTGGCATCCGGTGGGCCTCGGCTCCGGTGCCGCGGCCGCGCCCTATGTCAGCCTGCTCGCCCTCGCCGGCACGGTGACCTTCGGCCAACCCTGGCTGCTCATCGACCTGCTCGTCCTGACCGCGGTGCCGCTCAGCGCTGCGACGGCGAGTCGCCTGGCCGGCCGGATCTTCGCGTCCCGGCGAGTACGCATCTGGTGGTGCCTCACCTACGCCGCGTTGCCGATCCTGACCGGTGCGGTGGCGCAGGGACGGATCGGGACCTTGGTCGGCCTCGTGGTGCTGCCCGTGGTGGCGATAGCCGCGATCCGGTTGTTCGACGAGGCCGGTCCGTTGTGGCTGTCGGCGCTCCGGCTCGGCCTCTGGACCAGCCTTCTCGTCGCGTTCGTCCCGGTCGGCTACTGGGTCGTGGGAGTCGGTCTGGTGCTGGCGACGATGGCGCTCCCGCCCGGCCGAGTGGGTCGCCGATCCACCTTGCTGGCGGTGGCGGCGGCGATGGGCTTGCCCTGGCTGTTGCTGACCGGGTGGATGTGGGATCGCGTCCTGGATCCGTCCGCCGTCTGGTGGGAGGCCGGTCTGGTCGATGCCACAGTCGACGGCCAGCCGTTCGACCTGACTCCCGGACCGCTCGATCTCGCCGGTGGCGTGCCGGGCGGGGTCGGCACCGGGCCGGCCTTGATCGGTCTGGTCGTGGTCGCGCTCGGCGTCGTCGCGCTCGGGCGCACCGACCGGATGCGCCTCGTGGTGACGGCGTGGCTGGTCGCCCTGGTCGGCCTGGGACTGGCGGTCCTCGGCGCCGGCCAGCGCATCGACGTCGAGGTCGGCACTCCGTCGGCCGCGGTGTGGGTCGGCTTCCCACTCGCGTGCTGGCTCGCCGGCCTCGCGGTCGCGGCCGGCCTCGCGGCCG
>JALDXR010000189.1:0-6978 GCA_032154865.1 Nocardioidaceae bacterium | reverse complement strand
CCGCCGTCTGGTTCACGAACACCTGGCCGGTCAGGTTCTCCGACAGCGCCACGCCGGTGTCCAGCGCCGCCGATCGCATCGCGTCGATCACGTCCGAGTCGGTCGAGTAGACACCGGCCGTCATCGCGCCGTGTTCCGACGTCGTACGCCGGAAGGAGGCGATCGCATCGGACGTGGACGGCGCCTCGATGAGGTAGGACACCGGACCGAAGCACTCGGTCTCGTAGACATCCGCGTCGCTGACGTCCAACTGCAAGAGCAACGGCGTCCGTACCGTCGCGTCGGGGAACGCCGGATGCGTCACGGACCTCGACTCCACTAGCACGCGCCCCCGGCCGCCGGCCGACTCCAGTCGGTCCAGGACACCGGGATTCACCACGCCGCCGAGCATCTCGACTGCCCTCGCGTCGTCACCGAGCAGCTTGTCGAGCGCAGCGCCGATGCCGGCGGCCACTTCGTCGAGGGACTTGTGACCCTCGTCGGTCTCGATGCCGCCGGCGGGGACATAGACGTTCTGCGGCGTGGTGCACATCTGGCCGGTGTACAAGGCGAACGAGAAGGCCAGGTTGCCGCACATGCCTTTGAAGGAGTCGGTCGAGTCGATCACGATGCTGTTGACGCCGGCCTTCTCGGTGAACACGACGGCCTGTCGGGCGTTCGCCTCGAGCCACTCGCCGAAGGCGGTCGATCCGGTGTAGTCGATCAGCCGTACCTCGGTCCGGACCGCGAGCGCCTTGGCGAGCCGGTCGGCCGGGTCCTCGGCGGCGAGCGTGACGAGGTTCGGATCGAGGCCGGCCTCGGCGATCACCTCGCGGGCGGCTTGGACGGTGATGGCCAGCGGCAGCACCGCGCGCGGATGCGGCTTGACCACGACCGGGTTGCCGCAGGCCAGCGACGCGAACAGCCCTGGGTACGAGTTCCAGGTCGGGAACGTGTTGCAGCCGATGACGAGGGCGACGCCGCGCGGCACGGCGGTGAACGACTTCTCCATCCGCACCGGCTCCTTGCGGGTCGGCTTCTCCCACGTCGCGACGGCCGGGTGCCGGGTCATCTCGTCATAGGCGTACGCCACGGCTTCGAGTCCCCGGTCGAGCGCGTGGGCGCCGCCGGCCTGGAACGCCATGACGAAGGCCTGTCCGGACGTGTGTTGTACGCAGTTGGCGAGCTCAAACACCCGCTTGTGGAGGCGGGCAAGGATCTCTATACAGACACCGGCTCGCCCCTGCGGACCGGTATCCCTCCAGGCGGTCAGGCCGGCAGTGGCCGCCTCGAGCAGCGCGTCGACGCCGTCGGGATGCACCCGGGGGTACGCGATCTCGAGATCGAACCCGAACGGGGACGTCTCGGTCGCGACCGTACCGTCGGCGCCGGGCGTCTCGATCGCGAACTCCGTGCCGCGCAGTGCCTCGAACGCGGCCTTGCCGTCCTCGGCCGCAGACTCGCCATAGACCCGGGGGCTTGGCGACTCGGGATAGGCCGAGAAGTAATCACGCTTGCGTATCGCGGCCAGGGCCTGTTCGAGCGTCTCGCGGTGCTTGCTGTGATAGCCGGCTGCATCCATGTCGGCATCGTGTCACACCGAAACGACGATCCGTCGCAAGCGAGGGGGTCAGGCGTCGCCGTGGAGGACGCTCATGAGGACCGCGCGGTGGGTCGGACTCGCGGCGGCATGCCGGTCGCGTCCCTCGTCGGTGATGCAGACGAACACCCCCCGTCGGTCGTTGTCGCACATCGACCGGGCCACCAAACCGCCGCGCTCGAGCCGGGCGATCAGGCGGGACACCGCGCTCTGACTGAGGTGGGCGCCGTCGGCGATCTCCTGGACGCGATAGCGCTCCTGGCCCTGATCGACCATGAAGTCGAGGACCTCGAAATCGCTCGGGCCGAGCCCATGCTGGTCACCGAGCTCTCGCTCCAACGCGCACCAGGCGGCGGCATGCTTGGCGAGCAGGTCTCGCCAGGTGCCTACCACATTCTGCTCGTCCACGCTTGCGATCTTACCATGCGTACACATTTATTGTGTCTGCACTAGTTGCTTGCACATTAGATGCGTGCGCATGTAGCGTTTCGACCCATGACGACTTCCACGACCAGTGACGGCTGGGACGCGCGGCTGTGGGCGATCCTCGCGGTCCTGTGCACCGTGCTGTTCCTCGACGCACTCGACGTGTCGATGGTGGGGGTGGCCCTGCCGTCCATCAAGGACGACCTCGGACTCTCGACCGCCTCCCTGCAGTGGGTGGTCAGCGGCTATGTCCTGGGGTACGGCGGTCTGCTGCTGCTCGGCGGCCGCACGGCTGATCTTCTCGGCCGCCGGCAGGTCTTACTGGTCGCGCTGACGGTGTTCATCTTCGCCTCGCTGCTCGGCGGCCTGGTCGACGACGGCACGCTGCTGATCGCGGCCCGCCTCATCAAGGGCGTGAGTGCCGCGTTCACGGCACCGGCGGCCCTGTCCATCCTGACCACGACCTTCCCCGAGGGCCCGGCCCGCAACCGCGCCCTGAGCATCTTCACCGCGACCGGCGCGAGCGGCTACTCCCTCGGACTGGTGCTGTCCGGGCTGTTGACCGAGATCGGCTGGCGCTGGACGTTCCTGATGCCGGCGCCGATCGCCGTCGTGGCACTTATCGCGGCCTACCGCCTGATCCCACGGCAGCCGCGTCCGGCCGACACCGCCGGCCGCTACGACCTGGTCGGCGCCGTGACGATCACGGCCGCGATGCTGCTGCTCGTCTACACCGTGGTCGAGGCGCCGGACGCCGGATGGGCCGCGCCCCGGACCCTGGGCGGTCTCGCCGGGTCGGCCGCGCTTCTGACCGCGTTCTTCGTGACCGAGGCGACGGTTCGGCATCCGCTGATCCGGCTCGGCATCCTTCGCTCCGGACCCCGGGCCCGGGCCAACTTCGGTCTGGTCATCCTGTTCGGGTCGTACCTGTCCTTCCAGTTCGTCGCGACGCAGTACTACCAGGGCATGCTCGGCTGGTCCGCCCTCGAGACCGCGCTGTCCTTCCTGCCGGGTGGACTCCTGGTCGCACTGCTCGCGACCCGCATGGGCCAGCTCGCCGACCGTTTCGGCACCGCTCGGCTGATCGCGGTCGGGTCCGCCGCACTCCTCGGCGGGTACCTCGTCTTCCTGTCCGGCATCGACGCGGATCCGGGCATCGCCACCGTTGTGCTGCCGGGCATGCTGCTGCTCGGCGTGGCGTGGCTGGCCTTCCCGGCGCTGAACATCCAGGCCGTCGCCGGAGTGCGCGACGAGGAGCAGGGCCTGGCCGCCGGGTTGCTCAACACGTCCGGTCAGGTCGGCGGAGCAGTCGTGCTCGCGATCGTCACCGCCGTACTGACGTCCAACGGCGGACCGGGATCGATCGACGGCATCCGTACCGGCATCGCGGTCTCCGCCGGGTTCGCCGTCGTCGGTCTCATCGTGACGCTGAGCGGACTGCGCCGCCCGGCGCCGGTCCCGTCCGTGGAGCAGGAGGAGTACGTCGAGGCCGCCTGAGTACGGGCGGGCCGGGCCGAGTGTTGGCGTGAAACCGCAGCCAGCGGGAAGAGTTGGTGCGAACTTGCGCCGACACTCGGCAAACGGCGCGACCTGATAACGCTTCGCTCGACGTCGCCGATGGGACCTCGCCACCCGGTACCGTCCACGTCATGGTCCCCTTGCTGGCCCGCGACGGCTGTGCCCGTCGTCGCCTCGTCGTCGCAGTGGCTGCCGGTGGCCTCGCCCTCGCCAGCGCATGCGGCGGCGCCTCCGACCTGACCGGCGGGTCCGAGCCGGAGCCGGATCCGACGACGGGACCCACGAATCCGACGGATGCGACCGACGACCCGTCGGAGGGCCCGAAGATCCCGGAGGACAATCTCCGGGGAGCCGAGTCGGAGCCGGTCGACGATCCGTACTATCCGCAACACGGCGAGCCCTACCTGGACACCCTGCAGTACGACCTCGACCTGGACTGGGATCCGGCCGCCAAGCTGCTGGTCGGCGAGGCCGAGATCGCCTTCCGCGTCACGGAACCCCGCGAGGAGATCCAGTTCGACTTCGGCAAGCCGCTGCGGATCACCGACGCAACCCTGGACGGTGCATCGGTCGAGACCGACGAGGACGGCGCCGACCTGGTCATCACGACGCCGGGTCTCACCGCCGACGACTACCACACGCTCAACCTGAGCTACCGAGGCAGCCCGGAGCCGGTCAAGGCAGCCGGCAGCCGGAGCGACCTGCTCAGCGTCGGGTGGACGACCGAGTCGGACGGCTCGGCCTGGACGCTGCAGGAACCGTGGGGCGCCTACACCTGGTATCCGGTCAACGACCATCCCTCCGACAAGGCGTTCTACACCGCCACGATCTCCGCCGGCGACGGCATGATCGGCGTCTTCAACGGCGAGCAGCTGGACGAGTCCTCCGACGGCGACGTCACGACGACCGTCTGGCACGTCGGTACGCCGGTGGCGTCCTATCTCGTCACGATCGCGATCGGTCACTATGAGGTGCACACAGACGAGGGACCGGACGGCCTGCCGATCACGTACTGGGTCCCCGAGGACGACACCGAGGCGCTCGACTGGCTGGAGGAGTCGCCGGACATGCTGGCCTGGCTCGAGGACACGCTCGGCCCGTTCCCCTTCAGCCGGATCGGCGCCGTCGTCGTCCCGTCCGACTCGGCGATGGAGACGCAGACCCTCGTCACGATGGGCGAGGGCGTCTTCCGCGCCGACGAGGTGACCCTGCGCGGCGCGCTGCTCCACGAGTACGCGCATCAGTGGTACGGCGACGTCGTCACGCCGGACAACTGGCCGGACCTGTGGCTCAACGAAGGCTTCGCGATGTACATCCAGCTGCTGTGGTCCGACTCGGTCGGGTTGCTGGACTACGACGGGACGATCGACAACTGGGCGGCGCTCGACGGCCAGATGCGGAGCCAGTACGGGCCGCCGGGGGCGTATTACGAGGACGAGTTCGCGTCGTCGAACGTCTACTACAGCGGCGCCGTCATGCTCCATCGGATCCGGGAGCAGATCGGCGACAAGGCGTTCTTCGACGCCCTGCGCGAGTGGCCGACGGTGCACGAGTACGGCAACGCCAACCGCGACGACTACATCTCGTGGCTGTCCGACGAGACCGGTACCGACCTGGGCCCGTTCATCAACGAGTGGCTCACCTCGCCGACGACGCCCAGCGAGTGACGTAGGTTGCCGGCATGGCCGACACTCTCCGGACCTGGACCCCCAGACCGTACGAGCCGGGCGACGCCGACGACGTGCTCGCCCTGAACCAGGGCGCCCTCGACGCGGTGAGCTCGCTCGACCTCGACCGCCTCGCCTGGTTGTGCGACATCGCCGACACCAGTCTCGTCATCACCGACGGGAGCCGGATCGCGGGCTTCGCGATCATGATGGGCCCGGCCAGCGCGTACGACAGCATCAACTACGCCTGGTTCACCGAGCGCTACGACGACTTCGCCTACCTCGACCGGATCGTCGTCGATCCGTCCTACCGTCGCACCGGCGTCGGGTCGAGCCTCTACGACGCGGCCGAGGGCGCCGCGAGCCGGCACGGCCGGATGACCCTCGAGGTCTACGCCGAGCCGCCCAACCAGGCGTCCTTGGCGTTCCACCGCTCGCGCGACTACGTCGAGGTCGGCCGGCTCCTGCAGGCCAACGGCAAGACCTGCGCCATGTTCGTCAAGGAGCTATGACCGACTTCGCGTTGCGCCCGGCCACGGATGCCGATCGGGAGTTCTGCTTCGCGCTGCACAAGGCCTCGATGGGCGACTACGTCGCGGCGATCTGGGGTTGGGATGACGCCGTCCAGCGCGAGTTCTTCGACCGCGCGTGGGATCTCGCGAACACGCAGATCGTGACGGTGGCCGACCGTGACGTCGGCATCCTGAAGCTCGAGAGGCGGCCCGAGGCGGTCTACATCGCGCTCGTCGAGATCCATCCCGATCATCAAGGCAGTGGGATCGGCAGCGCAATCGTCCGCCAGGTCATCGCGGACGCCGATCGGCGCGGTCGGCCGGTCGAGCTCGACGTGCTGAACGTCAACACCCGCGCCCAGGCGCTGTATCGGCAGCTCGGCTTCGTCGAGCAGTATCGGCACGGCGACGGCGACATCAAGATCCGGATGCGGCGCGCGGGCCCGCCATGAGTCGCTGGCCCCGGCCGAGTGTTGGCGCGAAACCGCAGGCCGTCGCCGGAGTTGGCGCAAGTTCACGCCAACACTTGGCCCCGGACCGACCCGAGCCAGTAGGTTGCCCTCGTGTCGTCCATCGCCGCCGACCTCCGCGACGTTCTCGAGATCGAGCCGTCGGCGTTGCCCGACCTGCAACTCCAACGCCTGCGCTGGTCGCTGTCCCACGCGTACGAGAACGTCGGCCACTACCGTCGCGCCTTCGACGCCGCGGGCGTACATCCGGGTGACCTGACCGAGTTGGAGGATCTTCGGCGCTTCCCGTTCACGACGAAGGCCGATCTGCGCAACAATTACCCCTTCGGCATGTTCGCCGTGCCTCGTGATCGCGTGGTGCGAGTGCATGCCTCCTCTGGCACAACCGGGCTGCCGACCGTCGTCGGTTACACCGCTGACGACATCGACACCTGGTCAGACGTGATGGCGCGGTCCATCCACGCCGCCGGTGGACGGCCGGGCGACATTGTCCATGTCGCCTATGGATATGGGCTGTTCACCGGCGGTCTCGGGGCTCACTACGGCGCCGAACGGCTCGGCTGTACGGTCGTCCCGGTCTCGGGCGGCATGACGGAGCGGCAGGTCCAGCTCATTCGCGATTTCGAGCCGCGAATCATCATGGTGACGCCGTCGTACTTCCTCGCGATCGTCGACGAGATGGCCCGGCAAGGCATCGACCCGGCCAGTACGTCACTCGAGATCGGCATCTTCGGCGCCGAGCCGTGGACCGACCAGATGCGCGCCGAGATGGAGCAGCGCTGCCACCTCGACGCGGTCGACATCTA
>JALDXR010000188.1:0-6983 GCA_032154865.1 Nocardioidaceae bacterium | reverse complement strand
CCCGAATAGCTGCTGACAAGTCGATGGATCATGCTGGACCCATGACCTCCAGCCTCGATCGCGACATCGCGGCCCGGCTCAAACGGGACGCGAACGGACTCGTCACGGCCGTCGTGCAGCAGCACGAAACCGGTGCGGTCCTGATGGTCGGCTGGATGGACGACGAGGCGCTGCATCGCACCCTGACGTCGGGCCGCGCCACCTACTGGAGTCGCAGCCGGCAGGCGTACTGGGTCAAGGGTGAGACCTCGGGCCATCGGCAGTGGGTACGCGAGGTGCGGCTGGACTGCGACGGTGACACCGTGCTGGTCCAGGTCGACCAGGAAGGCCCGGCCTGCCACACCGGTGCGATGACCTGCTTCGACAACGACCTTCTTCTCACCGCCGGAGCGACGCGTGACTGATCGGCGTGCTCTCGTCATCGCCATCGTGGGCGGGCTCGCCGCGGGCGGCCTGGCTCTGCTCGGGGTCAGCCTGACGTGGGCGCGGGTCGAGATCGCCGTACAAGGCGTCCCGAGCTCGACGATCGAGGTCTCGGGTAGCGACGCCGTCCCGTGGGTCGCAGCGCTGACGCTGGTGATCCTGGCGGGCGCGCTGGCGATCGTCCCGACCGGCGGCTGGCTGCGACGGGCCGTCGGGGTGATCGTGGCCCTGGCCGCCCTCGGCGCGGCCATCGGCACCCTGACCGCCGGTTCGGCCATCGATGACGCACTGAGCGAGCAGCTCGCGGAGTCCCCGGCGTCCGGAGGTGTCGACGACGCGGCGATCGTGGCCGCCGCCGACCATCCGGCCTGGCGCTGGCTGACCCTCGGGGGGAGTGTCGCGGGCCTCGCGGGCGGTGTCTACGTCACCGCCCGGGGACACCGCTGGGCGACGATGGGCAGCCGCTACGACGCTCCGGCCGCCCGCCGCAGCCCGGAGACGGAGCCCGGCGACGTGCCGGAGGAGTCCGAACCCGCCGAGAACGCCGATCTGTGGCGAGCGCTCGACGAGGGACGCGATCCGACCGCCTGATCGCGACCGGCCCAGGGCACAATAGTCGGCAACCCCGTTCGGTGGGCGCCGCCCACGCAGCGAAGGAAGGTACCCATGCACGGTTCGACCCCTGCCGCCTGGACCGCCGTGGCGATCGTTCTGGTCGCCTTCACGCTCGGCGGCGTGGCGCTGATGATCGGGCCGAGCTGGGTCCTGTTCTGGGTGAGCGTGGCGCTGCTGCCGGTGGCCGCCATCGTCGGCAAGGTCATGTCGGCGGCCGGCCTCGGTGAGCCCGAAACCCATTAGCGGTCGTCAGCGACCCACTCGTACCCAATTTCCTGGAGGCAAGGGGCTCTCGATACGCTGACCTGACATCCATTCAGTGTGTCGGAGGGGCTTTTCCATGTCGGTGCTTGACGAGATCATGGTCGGCGTCCGACTCGATCTCGCCGAACGCCAGGCCCGCGTCTCGCTCGACGATCTGAAGCGCCAGGCTGAGAAGCAGAGCTACGCCCTCGACCCGATGCCGATCTTCCGGGGCAGCGGCGTGTCCGTGATCGCCGAGGTCAAGCGGTCGAGTCCCAGCCATGGCGAGCTGGCCCCGATCACCGATCCGGCAGCGCTGGCCTCCGACTACGCGGCAGGCGGTGCGGCCGCGATCAGCGTGCTGACCGAGCAGCGGCGCTTCGGCGGCACCCTCGACGACCTGCGGGCCGTGCGCGGCCGGGTCGACCTGCCGGTGCTGTGCAAGGACTTCATCGTGACGTCCTACCAACTCTGGGAGGCTCGCGCCGCCGGTGCCGACATGGCTCTCCTCCTGGTCGCCGCGATGGATCAGAACGCTCTCGTGTCGCTGATCGAGCGCGCGGTGTCGATCGGGTTGACGCCGCTGGTCGAGGTGCACGACGAGGAGGAGCTCGAACGCGCCGTCGACGCCGAAGCGAAGCTGATCGGCATCAACGCGCGCAATCTCAAGACGCTGGAGGTTGACCGCACGACGTTCGCCCGGCTGGCCCCACGCGTCCCGGACGCCGTCGTACGCATCGCCGAGTCCGGCATCCGCGGGCCGCACGACGTCATCGAGTGCGCTCGCTCCGGCGCCGACGTCGTCCTGGTGGGCGAGACCCTGGTGACCGGGTCCAATCCGCGGTCGACGGTCGCCGACCTGGTCGCAGCCGGAGCGCATCCGGCGTTGAAGCCCCGTCAGAGTTAGGAGGCGGCCGATGGAGCCCGGTGCGGTGCGGGTGAATCCCGGCGTCGTGGCCGACTCGGAGGGACATTTCGGCCGATTCGGCGGCCGGTTCATGCCCGAGGCCCTGGTCGGGCCGTTGGACGAGCTGACCCAGGCCTGGCGCGAGGCGATGGCCGACGAGGGCTTCCGCTTCGAGCTGGACCGGATGCGTCGCGAGTACGCCGGCCTGCCGAGCCTGCTCTACGACGCCATCCGGCTGTCCGAGCACGCGGGGGCGCGGCTGCTCCTGAAGCGTGAGGATCTCAACCACACCGGGGCGCACAAGGTGCGCAATGTGCTGGGTCAGGCGCTGCTCACCAAGCGGATGGGCAAGCGCCGGGTCATCGCGGAGACCGGCGCCGGCCAGCACGGCGTGGCGACGGCGACCGCATGCGCCTACCTCGATCTCGACTGCGTCGTCTACATGGGCGAGGTCGACATGGAGCGGCAGGCGCTCAACGTGGCCCGGATGCGGATGCTCGGCGCCGAGGTGATCCCGGTGACGACCGGCAGCCGGACTCTCAAGGACGCGATCAACGAGGCGCTGCGCGACTGGGTCGCGACCGTCCAGGACACGCACTACCTGCTGGGGACCGCCGCCGGGCCGCATCCGTTCCCGTCGATGGTGCGCGACTTCGTGCGTGGGATCGGCGACGAGACTCGGCAGCAGTGCCTCGACCAGATCGGCCGACTGCCCGACGCGGTCACGGCCTGCGTCGGCGGGGGCTCCAACGCGATCGGCATGTTCACCGCCTTCGTCCCGGACCCGGACGTTCGGCTGTACGGCTTCGAGGCCGGTGGCGACGGGTTCGACACCGGCCGGCACGCGGCGACGATCAGCGCCGGCGACATCGGCGTGCTGCACGGCGCCAGGTCCTACCTGCTGCAGGACGAGGACGGCCAGACCATCGAGTCGCATTCGATCTCGGCCGGCCTCGACTACCCCGGCGTCGGTCCGGAGCACGCTCACCTCGCGGAGTCCGGCCGGGCGACGTACCGTCCGGTCTCCGACGCCGAGGCGATGCACGCGTTCTCGCTGCTGTGCCGTACCGAGGGGATCATCCCGGCGATCGAGTCCGCGCACGCGCTCGCCGGCGCCTTGACGATTCCGTCCGAGCTGGGTGCCGATCCCGTCATCGTGGTGTGTCTGTCCGGCCGCGGCGACAAGGACATGCACACCGCCGCGAGCTGGTTCGACCTCATCACCGACCCGGGCCCGACATGATGACGGTGCAGACGGTGATCGAGCGCTGTCGGGCCGAGGGCCGCAGTGCCCTGATCGGTTACCTCCCGGCGGGCTATCCCGACGTCGACGGGTCGATCGCGGCGCTGCGGGCGATGGTCGCCGCCGGTGTCGATGTGGTCGAGGTGGGGCTTCCCTACAGCGATCCCGTCATGGACGGCCCGGTGATCCAGCAGGCGACCACGAAGGCATTGGCGCACGGTTTCCGGGTGCGTGACCTGTTCCGGGTCGTGGAGGCGGTGGCGGAGGTCGCGCCGACGCTCGTGATGACGTACTGGAACCCGGTCGAGCGGATCGGCGTGGCGGAGTTCGCCGAGCGGCTGGCGTCGGCAGGTGGGGCCGGGCTCATCACGCCCGACCTGATTCCCGACGAGGCCGACGAGTGGATCGCCGCGTCCGACAAGCACGGCCTGGACCGGGTGTTCCTGGTGGCGCCCTCCTCGAGTGACGAACGCATCGCGCTGACGGCCAAGGCCTCGCGGGGCTTCGTCTACGCGGCGTCGCTGATGGGCGTCACCGGCGCGCGTACCGAGGTCAGCGCCGCCGGCTCAGCCCTGGTCGAGCGGGTGCGGGCAGCCACGACGCTGCCGGTCGCGCTAGGCCTCGGGGTCAGTACCGGCGCGCAGGCCGCCGAGGTCGCCCGCTACGCCGACGGGGTCATCGTCGGCTCGGCATTCGTACGGTGTCTTCTCGACGCCGAGAATCCGGCCGCGGGCGTCGACGCGGTGTCCACATTGGCCGCAGACCTAGCCACCGGTGTCCGCGATTCGGCGGCACGATAGCCTCACGGCCGATGAACGTCGCCTTTATCCCAAGCCCGTCCGATGGCGTCTGGCATCTCGGACCGCTCCCGCTGCGGGCCTACGCCCTCGCCATCATCCTCGGCATCGTCGTCGCCATCTGGGTCGGCGAGCGCCGGTTCGTCGCCCGTGGCGGTCGGGCCGGCCTGGTCAGCGACGTCGCTGTCTGGGCCATCCCGTTCGGCCTGGTCGGTGCCCGCGCCTACCACGTCGCCACCAACCCGGAGTTCTACTTCGGGGACGGCAAGGACCCGATCCAGGCCTTGTACGTCTGGGAGGGCGGCCTCGGCATCTGGGGTGCGATCGGGTTCGGCGCGCTCGGTGCCTACCTCGGCTGTCGCTTCAGTGGCATCCGCTACCCGTCGTTCCTCGACGCCGTCGCGCCCGGTGTGGTGCTGGCGCAGGCGATCGGCCGGTGGGGCAACTACTTCAACCAGGAGCTGTTCGGCAAGCCGACCGATCAGCCGTGGGGCCTGGAGATCTCGGTCGGCAACCGGCCCGAGGGCTACCTGGACGACGCGACGTTCCACCCGACGTTCCTCTACGAGTCGCTGTGGTGCATCGGCGTCGCGATCGTCATCGTGCTGGCCGACCGCCGCTACAAGCTCGGCCGGGGCCGGGTGTTCGCGTTGTACGTCGCGCTCTACACCGCCGGTCGGGCCTGGATCGAAAACCTGCGGATCGACGACGCGCACGAGTTCGGCGGACTGCGCCTCAACGTCTGGGTGGCGCTGGGCATGTTCGTCCTCGCAGTCGCGTACTTCATCATCGTCGGCCGGCTCCGTCCGGGCCGCGAGGAATCGGTCTATCGCGAAGGCCGGGAGCCGACGACCGACGCGGACAAGGCGGCCGCGGCCGACCAGAAGGATCAGGTCGAGGCGAAGGTCGGTGCCGGTGCCGCGGCGGCGTCCGGCGGGACGGCAGC
This sequence comes from Nocardioidaceae bacterium, assembly GCA_032154865.1. Classification (GTDB taxonomy): domain Bacteria; phylum Actinomycetota; class Actinomycetes; order Propionibacteriales; family Nocardioidaceae; genus DATFRX01. The sequence goes on along the minus strand of JALDXR010000188.1, from coordinate 1,809 downwards.
GGCCGCACCAACGGTTGGCGCGAAGCCCGAGTCGGAGACCACGGCAGACGCCGAGACGACGGCCATGCCCGCCGTGAAGCCCGGGCCGGCCGAGTCGACGCCGGAGCCCGAGGCCGAGACGAAGGTCGGCGCCGCCGCCACGGCAGCGGCTGACGACCAGCCGGATACTGAGGCGGAGACCGAGGCAGCGGAGGAGAAGGCGGAGCCCGAGTCCTCAGCGGAGACTGAGACTGCCGAGCCGACGCCGGAGTCCGAGGCCGACGCGAAGACTGCGACCGCGGAGACCACGTCGGAGTCCGAGCCCGAGGCAGCGGAGGCGAAGCCGGAGTCCGAGCCCGAGGCGAAGGCCGGCGCCGCGGCGACGGCAGCGGCTGACGACCAGCCGGAGTCAGAGGCGAAGACCGAGACATCCGAGGCCACGCCGGAGTCCGAGGCCGAGACTGCCGAGGCGACGCCAGAAACCGAGCCCGAGGCCGAGACTGCCGAGGCGACGCCAGAAACCGAGGCCGACGCGAAGCCTGAGACTGCCGAGTCAAAGCCGGAGTCCGAGCCGGAGGCCAAGACGGCCGACCCGAAGCCGGAGTCCGCCGACGCCGCCTCCGAGCCTGCTGGAGACGACACCGAGCAGAACGGCGAGGCGCCGAAGCCCTCCTCCAAGACGCCCGACTAGGTCCCCGTCACGGTTTTACGGCCGTACGCACCACCGGTCGCGGTCCGGGAGGGTATGTGTGGGCGCAAAACCGCCAAGCCGACACCGTCCGTACCCCGGACTTTTCGGATGCTGGACGGGCATCTCGTCGTGTAGTCTCGCCACAGCGCCACGGGCCAACGTCGTCCCGCGCACATCATGACCAACCGCGTCACACCACCCTCGTGACACGCATCGGGGCACAACAGGTCAACTTGGACGACGGGAGGCACCGTGCGCTTTCATCCCTCCCCACAAGGTCTCTACGACGGACGTCACGAGCACGACGCCTGTGGAGTCGCCTTCGTTGCCACTCTCACCGGCGAAGCCAGCCACGCCATCGTCGGCCAGGCGCTGACTGCCCTGCGCAACCTCGACCACCGTGGAGCCGCCGGTGCGGAGGCGAACTCCGGTGACGGCGCGGGGATCCTGATGCAGGTGCCCGACGCGTTCCTGCGCGACGTGGTCGACTTCGACCTGCCGGTCGCCGGCGCCTACGCGGTGGGCACGGCGTTCCTCCCCGACGACGCCGAGCTCGCCGCCAAGGCCCGAGCCGAGATCGAGACGATCGCCGGCGAGGAGCGGCTGCGCGTACTCGGCTGGCGAGAGCTGCCGGTGCGACCGGAGCTGCTGGGTGCGACGTCGAGGGCGAGCATGCCGACGTTCACGCAGCTGTTCGTCGCGGCCTCTGGTGCGCCGCTGATGGGCATCGCCCTCGACCGGCGGGTCTACTGCCTGCGCAAGCGGATCGAGCACGAGGTCGGTGTCTACTTCCCGAGCCTGTCGTCGCGGACCCTGTGCTACAAGGGCATGCTGACGACCGAGCAACTCGACGCGTTCTTCCCCGACCTGGCCGACGAGCGGATGGCGTCCGCGCTCGCGGTCGTCCACAGCCGGTTCTCGACGAACACGTTCCCCAGCTGGCCGCTGGCCCACCCGTACCGCCTGGTTGCGCACAACGGCGAGATCAACACGATCCAGGGCAACCGCAACTGGATGCGGGCCCGAGAAGCGCTGCTCCGCAGCTCGCTCATCTCCGGCGATCTCGAGCGGATCTTCCCGATCTGCGGCCCGGGAGCCTCCGACTCCGCGAGCTTCGACGAGGTCCTGGAGCTGTTGCA
>JALDXR010000187.1:0-6985 GCA_032154865.1 Nocardioidaceae bacterium | reverse complement strand
GACGCGGGTTCGATTCCCGCCAGCTCCACTCACTTGCCAGCCGCCTGGTCAACGCCTTCCGTTGGCCAGGCGCTTGCATTGCAGCGGCCGCCTAGCTGTCGCTTGTCTCGATCCCATGAACGGACCCGAGATCTCTCAGGCCCTCCTCGATGATCTCGCGGGCCTCGGAGTAGTCACGGAACGCGGCGAAGTCACCCAGCTCGAGGAGCCAGCTCTCGAGACGCTGTCGATAGTCTCGCTCGAAGGTACGCAGATCCCGTACCTCGCGGATGAGCTTGTCGCGCTCGTGATGCTCGCGCTCGGCCTTGAAATCGCGGGCCGCCTTCACGATCTTGAGCTGATCCACGAGTTCCTGTAGCCCGAGAGCGATCTCGTGAGAAGTCCGATCCCGGGGATCGAGGAGCAGCTCCAAGATCTGTCGCCGAAGAACGTCCTCGGGCATGGCCTGGGCAGAGTGGACCCGTTGGTTGAGGGCTTTCAGGCTGTCCGCAAGCTCGTCTTCAGTGTCACGCGGCGTGTCCCGGGGCTCCTCCTGGCCGAGGGTTCGAGGAACCGAAGGCTGGACCTTCGGCTCGTTCGGACCTCGTGCTCGCCCTTGGCCCACGGCATCTTCGGGCGTGCTGCTGACGAGTTGTCTCGCCTGTTGTAGGTGGATATCGAAATCTGGCGGGAGATCATCCTCACCCAGCTCGCCATTGGCGAGCAGCTTCTCGATGTCCGGCAGGAACTGGGCGAGCATCTCGACACTCTCGAGGAAGTCCTGAGACAGCTCTTCGAGGCTGACGTACCGCTCGCGAGCGTTCTGGACCGCGTGCTGGAACTTGTTGAGTCGGTTGAGACGCGCCGGCGGCCAGGTCAGGAAGCCGAGCGGCGTCCCCAGGATCAAGGAGAGCTCCAGCCCTTCACTGAGTCGCACGGGCCGGTCGCCGGCCTCGAGGCGGGCGACTGTGCTCTGGTGAAAGTTGGAGAACCCGGCCGCGGCCATTCGCTTCGCGAGTGCGGTCTGCGACATCTCCTGCTGCTCCCGTGCCGCCCGCAAGTTCTCGCCGAACCATCGCTCTCTGTCTGTGGCTGTCGAGGTTTGGCTGTCCGGCACCCGGCGAGACTATCACATACGGGTGGGGTCGCTGACCCGTCCTGGCGTACGCGATGACGGTGCCGAAACGCGCCGCGACGGCATGGTGGAGTTCACTCGATGATAAGCCTGATCGCCTGATCTCCGGGCCCGTCGACGATGCGGAGAACGAGCCGCGCCAGGGGCTTCGTCCGGCGTACGAGTAGGGCGTTGGGGAGGTCGCTCTCGATCGTCTTGCGCCGGGCGTCGTCGTGCGTTTTGCCGCCGTCGCGATGCCGGGCGAGCAGACGAGTCTTGAGCAAGGCGAGGTCCGCGTCGAGGAACCAGGCATCGTCCAGCGTCGGCCGGACGGCGGCCCAGTCCCCGCTGTCGAGGAGCAGGTAGTTGCCCTCGGTGATGACGATCCGAACCTCCGGCGTGATGATGACTCCGTCGGGAACGGTTTCCTCGATGCTCCGGTCGAAGGTCGGCCAGGGCACGTCGGAGTCGCCGTCGCAGCCGACCGAGTCGAGCAGCCGGGCAAACCCGGCGGCGTCGAACGTGTCGGGCTCGCCCTTGCGGTGCAATGCTCCGAGCCGGCTCAGCTCCGCGTCGGACAGATGGAAGCCGTCCATCGGCGCGAGCTCGGCAATCCGCCGACCGGCTCGCCAATTCAGCTCGTCGCGGAGCGCGGTCGCGAGGGTCGACTTGCCGGCCGCCGGCGGTCCCGCGATGCCCAAGACGTAGCGCCTGGTCCGATCCGGAGGCTGCCCGGCCCGGATCGCCACCGTGTCGGCCAGCTCGGTGAGCGACACGACCCTCGTCATCCCCGTCTCCGCCTCAGTCCGCCGCCGTACGAGCGCGGGTCAGCTCCTCGCGGGCCAGCGCGGCGACGTCGGTATGTGTGCCGAACCAGACGCCGTCGTGACCGCGGATGTGGTGAAGCAGCTCGCGCAGGACCGCCAGTCGCGACCGGTGGCCGATGACGTGCGGATGCAGGGTGAGCTGGAACAGCCCGCCGTCGGCGTACGCCTCGTCGAACTCGTCCCGCCAGATCTCAAGCGCCCCGCGCGGTGGTGTGTAGGGCCGCGAGCCGGTGAACCGGTCCATCGTGAAGTACGGCGCGTCGTCGCGGATCCACTCGCACGGCACCTCGACCAGACCGGTCGGCCGGCCCATTGCCAGCACCTCGTACGGCTCGTCGTCGGCCATCAGCGAGGAGTCGTACTCGAACCCGAGCTCGCGGATGACGTCGAGCGTATGCGGCGAGAAGTCCCAGCTGGGCGTCCGGATGCCCGTGGGCCTTCGGCCAGACAGGCGTTCGAGAGTGTCGATCGCCCGGCGGGTGAGAGCCAGCTCCTGGTCGCGTTCGAGCAGTGCGTTGCGTTCGTGGATCCACCCGTGCACCGCGACCTCGTGACCGGCCTCGACGTACGCCGCGATCTCGTCCGGATGCAAGAGCGCGGAGACGGCCGGGACGAAGAAGCTGGCCGGGATCTCCATGTCACTGAGCAGCCGGAGGATGCGCGGGACGGCGACGCGGGCTCCGTACTCGCCCTGGCTGAGCTTGCCGGGGCTCGTCTCACCGTCGCGGAGTGGGATCGTCTCGTGGTCGGAGTCGAACGACAGGGCCACGGCCACCTGTGCGCCGGCGGGCCACTGCGGCGGGACCAGCCTCCGGCCGGCTCGGACGGCGTCCACATGCCCACGCCAGGTGGTCTCGGACCATTGCCACGGCTGCTCGACCGGCTCCTGCATGTGACGATCCTCGCCGATGCCTCGGGCGCCGCGGCAAGTCAGCTACCGCGTTCGCGGGTTCAGGCCCCGGTGTCACCCCGTCACTGGTGCGAGGACAGGGTCGTGGACGTCTGATTCGTACAAGAATCCCGACCACGCGTCCGCCTACGGTGCTGCCATGACTCCTCGATTCGATGCCATCGGCCTCGTCGTCGCCGACATGGGCAAGGCGCTCGCGTTCTACCGGCGACTGGGGCTCGACATTCCGACCGATGCCGACTCCCAGCCGCATGTCGAGGTGGAGCTGCCCGGCAACCTGCGGCTGCTGTTCGACACTGTCGAGACGATCCGCTCGTTCGATCCGGACTGGGCTCCGGCCCAGGGCAGCCGGGTCGACTTGGCCTTCGCCTGCGCGAGCCCGGGGGAGGTCGACCGGGTCTACGCCGACCTGATCGACGCCGGATATGAGGGCCACAAGGAGCCCTGGGACGCCTTCTGGGGTCAGCGTTACGCCGTCGTACGCGATCCCGACGGCAACGGTGTCGACCTGTTCGCGGCGCTGCCGTCCGGCGACGCGTAGCCCAGGAGCACCCGCAGGGTGACGCCGGTCAGGGCCTTCACGTCACGGGCGAGATGGGCCTGGTCGGCGTAGCCCGCGGCGGCACCGACATCGGCGAGCGGGAGACCCGACCGGGCCAGCCGCAGCGCGCCGTCCATGCGGAGCACTCGCGCCAGGGTCTTCGGGCCATAGCCGAACGCGGTCCGGCAGCGCCGATGTAACTGGCGCTCGCTGTAGCCGACCCGCTGCGCGGTGGCGGCGACCGACTCGCCAGCGCGCAGCGCGTCGGTGATCGCCGACACCACCGGGTCGGGCGGATCGACGGATTCGAGGCACTCGGCCGCGATCGCCTCGAGCTCCCGGCCGGGAGTACGCGCGGTCGCGACCCGGTCGGTCAGCTCCCGTACCCGCTGCTCCGGCCACACGCTGTTCAAGGGAACCCGCTGGTCGGTCAGCGCATGCGCGGGCAGGCCCAGCACGGCCGGTCCGGCGCCCGGCGCGAATCGCAGCCCGGTGAAGGATGCTCCGGGAGCGCTGACCCCGAGATGCGGACCGGTGTCGGGTCCGGCGACCAGGAGCCCGCCGTCGGACCAGATCAGGTCGAGGCAGCCGTCCGGCAAGACTCGGTACGCGCGGGTCGACGGCTCGGCGCGGCGGGTCCAGACGATCGCGCCGAGCAGCCGTGACGGCCGCTCCCGATACACGCGGCCACGCTACGCGGCCGTGGCGACAGCCGGACACCGACGGGGAACCGCCATCATGGTCCGGTGCCTGCCGTACGCGAGATCCTGATCGGCCGCCGCGCCGACGACCACGTCCTGCTCGGCGTTCGGGGCCGGCTCTTCCCGGCGGACCAGGACGAGGACCCGCTGTGGCTGTGGACGTCGCTGACCGTCCGGCTCGGCGGCTTCAGCGCTCAGCTCGAGGGCGGTGTCCGCGCCGACGAGCTACGCCGGCTCCGGACCGGGATCGAGGCTCTGTACGACCGGTCCGCGACCGTCGCGACGCTGGCCACCGAGGACGGGTGGCTGACCCTGGAGCTGACGGCGTCCGAGGCGGCGGACACCGTCGACGTCGAGTTGCGCATCCACGACCAGGACACGCCGTCGAACGAGCTGCGCGGCGCCCTGGCCGAGCTGAGCCGGGAGAGCCTGGCGGCCGCGATCGAGTCGCTGATCGACGTCGAGCGGGCCTATCCGGTCGGCTAGAAACCGCTGGACTGGGTTCCGTCGTGCCTCGATGATGCGGACATGGCGGACGTACGGTGGACCGATCAGGCGGGGGAGTTCCTGACGTACGCGGGTGACTATCTGCGCACCCGGCCGGCCGAGCACAGTGTGATCCTGACCAACGCCGAGCGCCGGATCGGCCTGGCGACCGGGGACAACTTGTGGGCCTGTGTCACGTCGGACGGCGGCGCGGTCACGGCGGCCGCCATCCACACGCCACCGTTCGGCGCGTACGTGTCGCTGGGTCCGGACGACGCGATCGAGGCGCTGGCCGGCGGCTTCTACGAACGCGGTCGCGACCTGCCCGGTGTCGGCGGCTTCCGGCCGCAGGCCGAGGCGTTCGCCGCCGAGTGGGGTCGACTCACCGGTGCCCGGATCGAGACGACGATGCGGCAGGGGGTCTATGTCACGGACGCGGTCACGCCGCCGACCGGCGTACCGGGACGGCTGCAACGCGTCGACCCCGCCGACCGGGCGCTCGCCCGCGAGTGGGTAGCGGACTTCCACGACGACACCGGCCTGCCTGCGGAGGCGTCGTCCGACTTGGACGAGCGGATCGCGTCCGGCCGCTTGTTCGCCTGGGTCGTCGACGGCCGGCCGGTCTCAATGGCCGGTGTCACGCCCCCGGCGGGTGGGGTGAGCCGAGTGCAGTACGTCTACACGCCGGCCGACCGGCGACGGCACGGCTACGCCAGTGCCTGCGTCGCCGCCCTCACCGCCAAGGAGCTCGCCGAGCCGGGCCGCACCTGCATGCTCTACACCGATCTCGCCAATCCGACGTCCAACGGCATCTACCAGGCCGTCGGCTACCGGCTCCTCGGCGAGGCGGTGCAGATCGCGCTCGCGTGAAGCGGTTGCCGGCCCGCCTCAGCGCAGGGGGACGAAGCGGTAGGCGCCGTGTCTGGTGATCTGCGGTGGTGCGACGCCTTCCCGGGTCAGGCGCAGCATCGTGCCGGCGACCGGGATGACCATGATGCCGTCCGGGCCGAGCTGGTCGACCAGGTCGGTCGGCAGCTCGTCGGCCTCGGCCGACACCAGGATCCGGTCGTACGGCGCGTCCGCCGGCCAACCCAGCACGCCCGGCTTCGCCTCGTGGATATGGGCCCACGGCACGGCGTACCGCTGCACGTTCGCGGCTCCCCACAACGCCAGTTGCGAGTCGATCTCGACGCCGACGACCTGCCCCCGGGGCCCGACCAGATGCGCGAGGATCGCCGTGGTCCAGCCCGACCCGGCCCCGACGTCGAGCACGCGTACGCCTGGGTCGATCGCGAGCAGGGCGACCATGTCGGCGACCGTGCTCGGCTGCGAGTTGGTCTGGCCGTGGCCGATCGGCAGCGGCCGGTCCTCGCCGGCCATCGGGCGCTCCCGGGGCGGCAGGAAGTCCCGGCGGTCGGTCCACGCCATCGCGTCCGACACTCGCCGTACGTCGTCTCGATGCCGCACGATCTCAGTGCATCATGGAGTGTGGCTGACCGCCAGCGTCCGGCGCCTCGCGCCAACCAGTCCCTGGGCCATGCGATCAGGCGGGAGTCACGATGAGCGTCCGGATCACCTGGTGGGGCCACGCGACGATGCTGGTCGAAGACGGTGTGCGGGTGCTGACCGATCCGGTGCTCACGCCCCCGTTTCGCTATCTGCGTCGACGATCCGGCGTGACGCCCGACGCTTCCTTGTTGCGTCCGGACGTCGTCGCGATCTCACATCTGCACGGCGACCACCTGCACCTCCGGTCGCTGCGGCGGCTGCCGTCCGGGACCCGGCTGGTCGTACCGCGCGGCGCCGGCGTCCTCGTGTCCGGCCTCGACCTGACGATCCAGGAGGTCGACGTCGGTGACGTGGTCGAGGTCGGCGCTGTCCGGCTGACCGTGGTCCCCGCCAAGCACGACGGTGGGCGCTCCCGACCGTCGCGAGTACACGGGATCGCCGTCGGCTACGTCGTCGAAGGCACCGCCCGTACGTACTTCGCCGGCGACACCGGTCGATTCGAGGCGATGTCCGAGATCGGGCCGGTCGACGTCGCCCTGCTGCCTGTCGCGGGTTGGGGCCCTACCCTGGGCCGGGGCGACGGCCATCTCGATGCCGAGCAGGCCGCCGAGGCACTGGGCGTGCTGCGTCCGTCGGTGGCGGTGCCGATGCACTACGGCACGTTCTGGCCGCGGTTGCTCTGGTGGCTCCGACCGGAGCGGTTCTGGCAACCGGGTGAGGAGTTCGCGCGGTACGCCGGAGAGCTGGCGCCCGACGTCGACGTACGCGTGCTCCCACCGGCAACGTCAACGGTGGTTGAGATCTGAGGCAGGTGGGTCGCTCGGAGCGGGCCGCGGAGCCTCAGCGCTGCCAGGCGCGCCAGTGCGGCCACCAGCCCGGGACCGCCGCGCGATACGCGTCGTACTCCTCGCCGAACTG
>JALDXR010000186.1:0-7003 GCA_032154865.1 Nocardioidaceae bacterium | reverse complement strand
GCCGACCACGGCCTCATCGAGCTCGAGTCGGGCGCGCGGCTCGAGGTGCTCGACGTGCAGTCGCCACTCGACGGTCTGATCGCCCACCGGGCCCGGGTGCTGTCCGGCGAGGTGACGCTCGGCGAGGCGGTTCGGTCCTTGGTCGATGTCGAGCGGCGGCGCTCGATCAGCCGCTCGCACACCGCGACCCACATGGTGCACAAGGCGTTCCGGGAGGCGCTCGGAGAGACCGCCCGGCAGGCTGGCAGTGAGAACTCACCGGGCCGGTTCCGGTTCGACTTCTCAGCGACCGGCTCGGTCCCGCAGTCGGTGCTCGGTGACGTCGAGGCCCGGGTCAACGACCTCGTGATCGACGACCTGGCCGTCCATGCGGAGATCATGAGCCAGGACGAGGCGATCAAGTCCGGCGCGCTGGCACTGTTCGGCGAGAAGTACGGCGACGAGGTCCGGGTGGTCTCGGTCGGCGACTGGGCCCGTGAGCTGTGTGGCGGCACCCATGCGGGCACCTCCGGGCAGCTCGGGGTGGTCAAACTCCTCGGCGAGAGCTCGATCGGCTCTGGCGTACGCCGGGTCGAGGCGCTGGTCGGCACCGACGCCTACCGCTTCCTCGCCCGGGAGCACCTGCTGGTGGCGCAGTTGTCGGAGGCGTTGAAGGCGCGGCCGGAGGAGCTGCCGGAGCGGGTCGCCGACCTGGTCGAACGGCTTCGGGTCGCGGAGAAGGAGATCGAGCGGGTGCGCGTGACCCAGCTACTGGCGTCGGCCGGTGAGCTGGCGTCCTCGGCGCGTGACGTCGCCGGCGTCGCGTACGTCGGTCATCGGGCGCCGGACGGCGCGAACGCCGGCGACCTGCGCAAGCTCGCCCTCGACGTGCGCGGGCGGATCTCCGGTCGGCCCGGGGTCGTGGCGGTGGTCGGTGCGGCGAACGGCCGGGCGTCGGTCGTCGTCGCGGTCAACGACGCGGCCCGCGAGCGAGGAGTCTCGGCGAACGCGCTGGTCAAGCTCGCGGCCGGCGCACTCGGCGGCAGCGGTGGCGGCAAGGACGACGTGGCCCAGGGCGGCGGCACCGAGGTCGGTGCGGCCGACGCGGCGCTCAAACAAGTCGCCGAGGCGCTGTCCGAGTCGCGATGACCCCACCCGCCTACCTGAGAATCGACATCGCGAGGGTCCGGACCCCCGCAACGTCGATTCGCGCGTAGGCCCATGCGTAAGGGCCGCCGCCTGGGAGTGGACGTGGGCACGGTGCGGATCGGTGTCGCGGTGAGCGATCCGGCCGGAATGTTGGCGACGCCGGTCGAGACGGTGGCCGCCGGCGAGCACTCGGTCGGCCGGATCGCGGAGCTCGCCGGTGACTATGAGGCAATTGAGATTGTTGTCGGTCTGCCGGTCTCGCTGTCCGGTCGGGAGGGTGCATCGGCCGAGTCGGCGAGGGCCTATGCTTTGCGTCTGGCGGACCGCGTGCATCCGACTCCAGTGCGTCTGCTGGACGAGCGCCTGACTACGGCGTCGGCGGAGCGCGCGCTGCGGACCAGCGGACGAAAGGGAAGGAGCCGGCGGGCCGTCGTCGACCAGGCCGCCGCCGTGGAGATCCTGCAGAGCGCCCTCGATGCCGAGCGGACCAGGGGAGTGCCGGCCGGCGTGATCCTGAAAGGCAATCGATCCTGAGCGACACCGGAGAAGGCACGCTGCCACGTCGGCCGCCCGGTCATCGAGCCGCGCGCCGGAAGAACCGACCCAGCAGCAACCGCGGCCGGAGCTGTATCGCCGTCCTCATCCTGCTGGCCGTCGTCGCCGCCGGCCTCATCTTCGTGGTGAGCAAGGGAGTGTCCTACGTCGAGGACCTGTTCGCCCCTCCGGCGGACTACGACGGGCAGGGCAGTGGTGCCGTGATGATCGAGATCGAGAAGGGGGACTCGCTGTCCACGATCGGCGCCACCTTGGAGAAGGCCGACGTCGTCGCCAGCGCGGACGCGTTCACCGACGCCGCGTCGAACAATCCCGACGCGCTGTCGATCCAGTCCGGCTTCTACCAGATGAAGCTCAAGATGTCCGCCGATTCTGCGGTGGATCTGCTGCTCAGCGGCAACGCTCGCGCCGAGACGCAGCTGACGATCCCGGAGGGTCTCACCGTCGACGAGATCGTCAAGGTCATCGACAAGGAGACCGAGATCAAGGCCGCCGACCTACGCAAGGCGCTCAAGCAGCCACAGCAGCTCGGGCTGCCGGCGTACGCGGGCAACGACGTCGAGGGTTACCTGTTCCCGGCGACCTACCCGATCCCGCCGGACGCGAACGCTCGCGACGTGCTCACGATGATGATCGATGAGTTCAAGCAGGTGGCGACCAAGCTCGATCTCGAGTCCACGGCCCGCCAGATCGGCATGAAGCCGGCCGACGTCGTCACCGTGGCGAGTCTGGTCGAGGCCGAGGCCAGCCGGACGGAGGACCAGGGCAAGGTCGCCCGGGTCATCGACAACCGGGTGGAAGACGGTGACCTGCTGCAGCTGGACTCGACCGTCCACTATGCCCTCGACGGCACGACCGACGGAGTGTTCACCAGCGACGCGGACCGCGCGACCGGCTCGCCGTACAACACCTATCGCTTCCCGGGACTGCCGCCCGGACCGATCGACTCACCCGGCCAGGCCGCCCTGGAAGCCGCGTTGAACCCGACGCCAGGCAACTGGACCTACTTCGTGACGGTCAATCTCGAGACCGGCGAGACGCTGTTCGCGTCGACCCTGGCGCAGCACAACGCGAACGTCGCGAAGTTGCAGAAGTACTGCGCGTCGTCCGACTTGTGCTAGGTCGCGAGCGGCGCCGTTGCGGCGTGCTCGGTCATCCGATCGCACATTCGCTGTCGCCGGTCATGCACCGCGCCGCGTACGACCGGCTGGGACTCGACTGGAGCTACGACGCGTACGACGTGGACGAGCGTGGGCTGCCGGGGTTCGTCGGCGGTCTCGACGAGTCGTGGCGGGGCCTGTCGCTCACGATGCCGCTCAAGCGAACCGTATTGCCGTTGCTCGACGACGTGTCGGCGGTGGTCCGTGAGGTAGGAGCGGCCAACACCGTGATCCTCGACGCCGGCCGGCTGTCGGGCGACAACACCGATGTGCCCGGCGTCGTGGCCGCGCTGGCTGAGCGAGGCGTCACCCGGGTCCACGCCGCGACGATCCTGGGTGGCGGAGCCACGGCCGAGTCGGCGCTGCTCGCCCTTCGCTGGCTCGGGCTCTCCTCGGTCCGGGTGCTGGTGCGGGATCCGGCCCGGACCGAGCATCTCGTCGGTCGCGGAGTCACGGTGGGCCGACTCGGGGACGACCCGCCGGCCGCCGACGTCGTCGTCTCGACCGTCCCGGCCGCGGCGGTCGCGGCGTCGGCCGAGCGGCTGGTGTCGCAGTCCGAGGTCGTGTTCGACGCCGTCTACGATCCCTGGCCGACGACGCTGACCGGACGAGCGGCGGATCTCGGCCGACCGGTGGTGACCGGGATCGACCTGCTCGCGCATCAGGCCGTACTCCAGGTGGAGATCATGACGGGTCATGACGTGCCTGTGGATGTCCTGCGAAACCCCGCGTTGGTGGCATTAGGGTCAGGGGCGTGACGTCGGAGACCGTGGCGGCGGTGCTGGCCGCCGTCGCGGCCGCTGCGGGTGCCTCCCAACTGCCGGCGCTGATCGCTCGGCTGCCGGAGCCCAAGGAGCCGGCCGACGACAAGCCGCTCTACGCCGACCTGGCCCGTACACCGCGGCTGGGTCTGTGGTGCGCGGTGATCGCCGGTCTGGCCGCCGGCGTCGTCGGCACCGTGCTGGGGCTTTCCGGCAGCCTGCCGGCCTGGATTTATCTCTGCGTCGTCGGCGTCGGCCTGTCGTTCGTCGACTGGCGCACCAAGCTGCTGCCGTTTCGGATTGTCGCGCCGTCATACGTCGTGGTGGGGGTGATCCTCGTCATCGCCGCGCTGGCGACGTTCGACTGGGAGTCGTTGGTCCGGGCGGGCATCGGCTGGGCGGCGACCTTCGTCCTCTTCCTGCTGATGTGGCTGGTCTATCCCAAGGGGCTGGGCTACGGCGACGTCCGGCTGTCCGGCGTGCTCGGCATGGCACTGGCCTGGGAGGGCTGGCCACAGCTGGTGATCGGCCTCTACGCCGCCTTCGTGCTCGGCGGCATCGTCGGTGGCGTGCTGGCCGCGCTCAAGATCGTGGATCGCAAGGGATACGCCTTCGGGCCGTTCCTGATGGCCGGAGCCTGGATCGCCGTCGTGGTCGGTCCCGCGATCACGGATTGGCTCAGCTGAGCCGCCAGCTCGATTTCGTACGCAACCTTTGGGGTGCGTCACGAGTCGTGTAATCGAAGGCCGCGAAAGGGGGCGGCATGCACGACGACTTCATCCGGCAGGTCTACGTGGCGTCCTACCGGCGCCTGGTCGGACAGCTGTACGCCGTGTGTGGCGACCTCGGCGAGGCCGAGGACGTCGTCCAGGAGGCCTTCGCCCGGGCGGTCCAACACGAGCGGAAGTTCCGGCATGCGGACAATCCCGAGGCGTGGCTGCGCACGGTCGCAGTCAACCTCAGCCGGACCCGGTGGCGGCGGCGCATCCTCGGTGACCGACTGCATCGCACCGCGCACCGTTCGGACGTCCGGCCCGACCTGTCGCCGGACCATGTCGCCCTGGTCGCCGCGCTCAAGCGACTGCCGGAGGCGCAGCGTCAGGTCATCGCCCTGCACCATCTGGCCGACCTCCCCTTGCACGAGGTGGCCGAGACGGTGGGGGCGCCGGTTGGGACCGTCAAGGCCCGGTTGAGCCGTGGCCGGGCGGCCCTGGCCCAGTTGCTGAGCGATCGAGAGGAGGCCCACCATGCGTGATCTGGACGACCTGCTCGACCCGGTGGTGAGCCGACGTGCGTCGGAAGCCGTGCACCCGCCGGACTTCGCCGCGTTGGAACGGCGCGGCCAGCAGCGGCTGCGACGGGCCTGCGCGGCGGCTGTCGGTGCCGTGGTGGCAGTGGTAGCCGGGATCGGAGTCGGGGGGATCCAGCTGACCTCGGACCGGTCCGACCCGGCTCCGGCCGGAATAGTCGAGTGGGAGGGACCGGACGGGGAGCTGGGTGAGGCGATCGAGTCAGGGCAAGCGCACATCCAGCAGACCTGGCTCGGTTCGGACGGCTCTGTCCTCACGGTCTGGTCGCGGGATCTCCCCGCCGACGGGGTCCAGTTCCCCGCCACCCAGCAAGGGATGACGCTGGCCGTCGACGGCCGGACCCGCTGGTCGCCGCTCTTTTACGGCATCGCGGTGGAGCCGCTGGTCGACGAGACCTTCCTGGTCATACCGAATGCCGGCGTTGACGTCATGGGACAGCCGACCGAGATCTATCTCACCGGCGCGGAAGGACTCCGACCACTCGAGATCCTCCCCACCGCGCCCACCTCCCCTTCGGCGCTCGGCGGCGGTGCGCCCGACACGTACGCCTATTTCTTCGCGAAACCGCGGGATGCGCTGTCCGATGTCTATGGGGTGGACGTCGACACCGCGACGGCCTTCCCGATCCCGGAGCTGCGTGGGGCGTCGCCGGCCTGGACCGGGGTCTACAGCCGGCTGGCCAAGACCGACGACGGCCGGCTCTGGTTGTTGACATCGCGAGATGACGACTCGGCATTGCTGCGAATGACGCGGAACGGCCAGGTCACCCGGTACGCATTGCCGCCGGCGTTCCCCGACCGGTTGCTGAAGTCCATGGTCGCCCTGTCAGCCGGCGACGACGGTCGGCCGATCCTGCTCTGGGAAGACGGCAGGTCCGCCCTGCGCCTCAGCACGGTGCGCGACGCGAGGACGGTGCGCTCGGTCCGCGTGGCAGATGTCGGGCGTCACGACACCGCGAGTGCGGCCACGCTCGCCGACGGGCGGCTGCTGGTTCGCGTGGGTGACCGAATCCTTCGGTCCACCGACGGCACGTGGCGGGACTTCGAGGTGCTGTCCGGCCCGCCCCTGTCGTCGATCGGCGGTTATGACCTGGCGTCCGGCGGCGGCCGGGTGTGTCTGACGTCCCAGAGCCTCGCCGGCATGACCGGGCCGTGGTGCACCACCGACGGCGACTCCTGGGAGCAGGTCGACCTGACGCCCTAGTCGTGGCTGGCCGTGGTCGTCTCACCGCGAGATCGCGCAAGGGTCCGGCCATCTTCGTGGGTGATCATGAGGCATGGCTCGCGACTTCGTACGGGAGGTCTACGCAGCGTCGTACCGGCGGCTGGTCGGTCAGATGTACGGCGTGTGCGGTGACCTCGGCTTGGCGGAGGAGACCGTCCGGGAGGCGTTCGCCAGGGCGATCCAGCGCGAGCGGCAGTTCCGGCATGCGGACAATCCCGAGGCGTGGCTGCGCCGGGTCGCCGTCGATCTCAGCCGGAGCCGGTGGCGCTATCACCTCCGCGGCGAACCAACGTGGCTGGTGCGCCGCACGGGTGTCGATCCCGACCTGTCGCCGGATCACCTGGCGCTGGTCGGGGCGTTGCAGCAACTGCCGGAGGCGCAGCGGCAGGTGATCGCCCTGCTCTGTCTGGGCGACCTGCAGGCGTACGAGGTCGCGGAGGCGGTGGACGCACCGATCGGAAGCGTGCGCACCCAACTGCTCAGGGGCCGGTCGGCGCTCGACGCCCTGTGGAGCGAGCGCGAGAAGGACTCCGAACGCGAACCGGCCGACCTCCTCGACCCGGAGGTCAGCCGCGCAGCGTCGGAGGCGACGAGTGCGCCGGACTTCGCCCTCGTCGAGGACCGCGGCCGGGATCGAGTCCGGCGGACCCGTACGGCGACGGTCGGAGCGGTCGCGGCCGTGGTGGCCGTCGGCGTACTGGCGACCGCGCTGACGGCCCGAGACGATGGCCGACCGGCGCGAGCGGACGGCGGGCTACGCCTACTCGAGCACGAACTACCTCGCGCTCGGCCTCGTCCTCGAGGCAGCGGCCGGGGCGCCGCTCGAGACGCTCCTCCGCCGGCACGTGTTCGAGCGCTACGGGCT
>JALDXR010000185.1:0-7013 GCA_032154865.1 Nocardioidaceae bacterium | reverse complement strand
ACCGCTGCCACCAGGTCGCGCCGTCGACCTTGGCGGCTTCGATCATGTCCTCGGAAATCTGCGACAGACCGGCCAGGAGCAACAGCGCCATGAACGGCGTGGTCTTCCAGATCTCGGAAGCGCAGATCGCGAACATGGCCGGCCAGTGACTGCCGAACCAGTTGTAGTCGTCACTGACGCCCGGCAGCCATTGGTTGATGAAACCATTGTTGATACTGAACGCGAACTGCCAGGCGAAGGCGGAGACGACGGTGATGATCCCGTAGGGGATCAGGATCGACGTCCGGATCACTCCTCGCGCGAAGATCAGCCGGTGCATCACCATCGCGAACGCGAACCCGATGACGAGCTCGAACGCGACCGTGACGACCATGATGAACACGGTGTTCCAGACGTCCTGCCACCACAGTGAGTCAGTCAGCACGTTCCAGTAGTTCGACAGGCCGACGAACTCGCGGTCGTCCGGAGCGGTCAGCCGGTACCGGTACAGGGACAAGTAGAGCGCTCGGAGCATCGGGTAGGCGGTCACGACGAGCATGACCACGATGGCCGGCGCCACCAGCTTCCAGGCCAGTCGGTTCTCGCCACGGGCCCGCTCGGTCATACGCGTCTTTTCTGAAGTAGTCGCTGCACTCATGGGCGTCGCCTCCCTCCTAGACCAGACTCTTGCCGTCGAGCACGTTCTGGATGAACGCCGCGGAATCCTGTGGCGTCGTCTGCGGGTTGACCGAGTCGGCCGGATGCCACTGGTTCAAGACCCCGAGGACGATCGAGCTCCAGTACGGCGTCGGCGGCCGTGGTCCGGCGGTGTCGATGCTGTCGCGGTAGAGCGCCAGCAGGTCCGCGGGGAAGGCTTCGGTCAGCTCAGGTGCTGCGTACGCCTCCTCGTTGGCCGGCATGTTGCCGGTGTCGATCGCGTACTGGATCTGGTTCTCGAGCGACGTGATGCAGGCGGCCGCCTCCATCGCGAGGTCCGGGTCGTCGCTGTACGCCCCGATGCCGATGTCGATGCCGCCGATCGGTGGCGCGGACTCCTCTTCCGAGATCGTCCGCGGGTAGCGCGCCCACCCCATGTCCTCGAAGGTGTCCTTGAACTCCGGCGTGTTGTAGTTGGCGAAGGCGAAGGTCCAATTGACCATGAAGCCGCCCGGGTCGGCGAACGGACCGAGCACAGTGCCTTCGTTGGACACCGAGAGGTCGGGCTCGGCGGCCGGCGAGTCGGCGAGCTTCCGGACGACCTCGGCGGCCTGGACACCGGCCTCGGAGCCGATGTCGACCTGGGCGTCGGCGCCGGCCTCGGTGTCGGACACGATCTGGCCGCCGGCGCCCTCGATGAGCGCGTTGATCCAGACGACATAGCCCTCGTACTTGTTCGCCTGGACACCGACCATGCCGCCCTGCTCGGAGGCCGCGTCGATGATGTCGGCCCAGGTCACCGGCTCTTGGTCCTGGTTGAGAAGCACGCCGGGCTCCTCAGGTGTCGAGGTATAGGTGAACCCGGCGGCTTCGGCCATCGACTTGCGGAACCACAGCACCTGGGTGTTGGCCCACAACGGCGCCGAGACCAACTCGCCGTTCCAGGTGGCGCCCTCGATCGCGCCCTGGAGGACACCGTCGGAGAACTCGGCCTGCATGTCAGCCGGGATCGGCGCGAGGAAGCCCGCGTCGGCGAACTCGGCCACGAAGACCGGGTCCAGGCTCATCAGGTCGATGGTGTTGTCCTCGGCGGCGAGCCGCCGGGCCAACTGGATCCGCTGCTCGGTCGCGCTCTGGGGGAGCAGCTGGACATCGATGTCGTATTCGTCGGACTCCTTGCTGCAGCGCTGCGCGATCCCGCTCTGGCCGAGATTCGCCTCGGTGGTGGGGTCGGGGTTGATGTACCACGTCAGGGTCGTCTCGCCGCCGCCGCCGCTGTCATCGCCGAGGAACAGATCACTCCCGCAGGCTGCGAGGGGCGTGAAGGCGAGCGTCAGTGCCGTCGCCAGGGCGGCTCGTCGTCGGAGTCTGCTGAGAAGCTGGCGCCGGGGCGGTAGCCGACCGGCGGATCCGTCATGAGGTCGATGTCGCGCGATGCTCATCTGCATCCCTCCGGAATCCTCCACACCCGTCAGTGCATGCCACACCTGGCCTCCGAAGGGGCCACAGTCAACACGCACCGTTGCGATGTTGCTGCGCTTCGTGGCCTCATCTTGACGCTGTTTGGCTGATCCGTCGAGAGGACACCCGTGGTCAATTCCGAATTCACAACCCGTTCGTGACCTGCGAAGCCTTGGTGGAATCGCTACGAGCCTCGGGTCGGCTAGATCTGGAGGTCCTCGAGCATCTCCGTGACAAGAGCCGCGATCGGCGAGCGCTCCGACCGGGTCAGCGTCACGTGGGCGAACAGCGGATGGCCCTTGAGCTTCTCGACCACCGCCACGACGCCGTCATGGCGGCCGACGCGGAGGTTGTCCCGCTGGGCCACGTCGTGGGTCAAGACGACCTTCGAGTTGGCGCCGATCCGGGACAGCACCGTGAGCAGGACGTTGCGCTCCAGCGACTGAGCCTCGTCGACGACGACGAACGCATCGTGCAGCGAACGGCCGCGAATGTGCGTGAGCGGCAGTACCTCGAGCATCTCGCGGTCGAGCACCTCGTCGATGACGTCACCGGAAGCGACCGCGCCGAGGGTGTCGTAGACGGCCTGCGCCCAGGGCTGCATCTTCTCGGACTCGTTGCCCGGCAGGTAGCCGAGATCCTGCCCCCCGACGGCGTACAGCGGCCGGAAGACCACGACCTTGCGGTGCTGGCGGCGCTCCATCACGGCCTCGAGCCCGGCGCACAGCGCCAGCGCCGACTTGCCCGTGCCGGCTCGGCCGCCGAGCGACACGATGCCCACCTCGGGATCGAGCAGGAGGTCCAAGGCGATCCGCTGCTCCGCCGACCTGCCGCGGATCCCGAAGGCTTCCCGATCGCCGCGGACGAGGCGTACTCGCTTGTCCGGACCCAGCCGGCCGAGTGCGCTGCCCCGCTCGGACATCAGCACCAGGCCGGTGTGGCAGGGCAGCTCGCGGACGGACTCGACGTCGCTGCTGCCTTCGTCGTAGAGCTGGTCGAGCAGGTCGGCGGTGACGTCCGCCTCGGCCATGCCGGTCCAGCCGGACTCGGTGGTGAGCTGTTCGGCGCGGTACTCCTCCGCGGTCAGGCCGACCGAGCTCGCCTTGACCCGGAGCGGGAGGTCCTTCGAGACCAGCGTGACCTCGGCGCCTTCGAGCGCCAGATTGCGCGCCACCGCGAGGATCCGGGTGTCGTTGTCGCCGAGCCGGAAGCCAGGTGGCAGCGACTCCGAGTCGCCGTGGTTGAGCTCGACGCGGATGGTGCCGCCGTGGTCGCCGATCGGGATCGGCGTGTCCAGCACACCGTGCCGCACCCGCAGCTCGTCGAGGTAGCGCAGGGCGGAACGGGCGAAATAGCCCAACTCCGGATGATGCCGCTTGGCCTCGAGCTCGGTGATGACGACAACCGGGAGCACGACCTCGTGCTCGTCGAATCGGAGGATGGCGCGCGGATCGGCTAGCAACACGCTGGTGTCGAGTACGTACGTACGCACTGCCGAGCTGGACCCGCGCTTGCCAGTCGAAGCAGCCACGTCAGTGACGCTACGACCGAAAGGTGTACTTCAGGTGTACGACACGCCCGGTCCCGTGGGCACGGGGCTCGCGCGCCCGCTGGCGGTGGGAGCCGGTCAGTGGCCGAAGCGGCGCTCGCGGGCGGCGTAGGAGCGGATCGCGCGTAGGAAGTCGACCCGCCGGAAGTCCGGCCACAGCGCCTCGCAGAAGTAGAACTCGCTGTGGACGCTCTGCCAGAGCAGGAAGCCGCCGAGGCGTTGTTCACCGGACGTTCGGATGACCAGGTCCGGGTCGGGTTGTCCCTTCGTGTACAGATGATCCGCGATGTGCTCGACGTCGAGCAGCTCGGCGAGCTCCTCGATGCTGGTCCCCTTGGACGCGTGCTCCTGCAGCAGCGCGCGTACGGCGTCGGCGAGCTCGTGCCGGCCGCCGTAGCCGACCGCGACGTTGACCGTCATGCCGTCGACGTCGCGAGTGGAGTCGGCCGCCGACTTGAGTCGGGCGACCGTGGCGGTCGGCAGGAGATCCAAGGCACCGAGGACCTGGATCCGCCAGCGCTGCTGGGTGGCCAAGGCATCGACGAGGTCCTCGATGACGTCCAGCAGCGCGGTCAGCTCGCCTCGGGGCCGTTCGAGATTGTCCGTCGAGAGCAGCCACAGCGTGACGACCTCGACGTCGATCTCGTCACACCATCGGAGGAACTCACTGATCTTGTCGGCACCGGCCTGGTAGCCGCCGTGTACACCGGCGCCGGCGCCACGCGCCCAGCGGCGATTGCCGTCCACGATCGCACCGACGTGTTTGGGGAGTCGATCGGCCCGCAGCTTGGATACCAGGCGACGCTCGTAGGCGCCGTACGCGAACTCCCGCAAGCGCATCTAGGGGCCCTTCTGGCTTCGGTGTGACGTTGCCCCCATCGATCCCCGCTGGCGTCAGGCTACCCCGCTCACCCGTCGAGCGCTGGATAGGCTGGACACTGCCCGCGAACGTACGACATGCCTTGGAGCCCGGATGACCACGAGCGAGCGCATCAGCGCCGTCACCCATGACGTCGGCTGGCGCATCCGTGAGGCCGCGCACCAGGTGAAGCCCCGGATGCGGGGCTGGTTGCACGCCGCCACGCTGCCCCTGTCGATCGCCGCCGGCATTGTCTTGGTGGTGCTGTCGCCCACGACCGAGATCAAGGTCGCCAGTGCCGTTTTCGGCGTCACGGCCTCGCTCGTCTTCGGGGTGAGTGCGGTCTATCACACGCGCACCTGGGAGCCGCGGGCCCGCGGATTGCTGAAGCGGCTCGACCACGCCACGATCTTCCTGCTGATCGCGGGGACTTACACGCCGTTCACCCTGCTGCTGCTCGACGACCGCAACGCGACGATCCTGCTGACGATCGTGTGGATCGGGGCGCTGCTCGGGGTCGCGTTCCGGGTGCTGTGGGTGGGTGCGCCGCGGTGGCTCTACGTGCCGGTCTACGTCGCGCTCGGCTGGGCGGCCGCGTTCTGGCTCGGCGACTTCGCGAGGACTGCCGATCCGGGCGTACTGACGTTGATCCTGGTCGGCGGGGCGCTCTACTCGATCGGCGGGCTGGTCTATGGCATCAAGCGACCGAACCCGTCACCGCGCTGGTTCGGCTTCCACGAGGTGTTCCACACGCTGACCATCGCGGCCTTCGCGGCGCACTACGTCGGGGTGTCGCTCGCGGCGTACTCCATGCGCTGACCGTTCGGTCGGTGTATCTGCGGCTCGCCGCGAGAGTTGGCGCGAAACTGCGGCTCGCCACGAGAGTTGGTGCGACTTTGCGCCAACAGTCCGCTGCTTTGGTCAGGCGTCGGCGTTCGGGCCGCGATCGCGTACTTCCTCGACCTTCGTCATCGCCTCGCGGAGCTCGGCCAGCCAGTCGTCGGAGTGCTGAGCGACCAGCCGTACGCACCAGCCGAGCGCATCGCTGCGTGACCGGGCCACGCCGGAGTCGACCAGCGTGTCGAGTACGCGACGCTCCGGCTGCCGCAGCCGGGTCATGACCGGCGCCGCCAAGGTCGTGAACATCTTCCGCTCGCCGTCGGTCTCGACTCCCCAGGCGACCTTCCGGTCCGACGAACGCTCGAGCTCACGGGCGATCCGGATGCGCTGGTCACGGGTCGACTCGCGGAACCGCTTGACCCGGCCCGCGACGGCCGCCTCGTGCTCCTCGTCGGTGGCGTCCTCGCCACGGGTCGGCTCGGCCAACTCGCCGACGATGACGATCTCGTCGCGGTCGACCTCGACCGTCGGCTCGCCGACGAACCAGTCGTCAGGGAGCCGGCCGGTCAGCCAGCCGCGGATCTTCTCAGTCGATGTCATGTAATGATGATTACAGCATTACATCGCCCGATCAAGCGTCACTCACTTGCGCCGACTGCGACGGTGCCGACGGCCGCCGGATCGGTCACGGGCCGAAGGCAGACGAAATCGCGACATACGTACGCCGCCGGTCGCCCCTCGACGAGGTCCCGGCCGGTCAGCAAGGGAATCGTGGCGACGTCCGGGCGGCCGCCCACCACCACGGCTCCCGGACTCCCCCGGCGCCAGGCCGCCCGATGCAGCGCGACGAAAGCGGAGTCCGACGGCGGCCCGACCACGGCGATCTGCTCGGGTCCGGCGACGACCGCCTCGGCGACGGCGAGGGTCCAACCCGCGAAGCGGGGCGCTTGACGAGCCAGGTCCGCCGCGGTGGCTATCGCGCTGTCCGCGGCCGCACGATGTCGTTCGGACCCGGCCACCGCGGCGTAGGTCACGAGGGCGTCCGCCAGGGCCGAGACACCGGAGGGCGACGCGTTGTCGGAGGCGTCTCGGGGCCGAAGCACCAGCTCCTCGGCGTCCACTGCCGTGTCGAAGAAGCCGCCGGCGTCGTCGGCGAAGGCCTCGAGTGCCCGGTCGAGCAGGCGGCCGGTCCGCTCCAGCCAGACCGGGTCGCCGGTCGCGCCGAGCAGGCTGAGGAAGGCCGCCGCGACGCAGCCGTAGTCGTCGAGGACGCCGGCCCCGGCGCCTCGCCGACCGTCTCGCGAGGTCCGCCAGAGCCGCGCTCCGGCCGACGTCGGGCCGGCCTCGGCTTCCGTGGCATCGGCGCCGCCCTCTGCCTCGTCGCCCTCCCCGTCGACGCCCTCCGCCTCGGCGTCCTCCCCGTCGACGCTGTCCCCCTCGGCGCCCTCCCCGTCGGCGCCCTCCAGGTGAACCGCCACGAGCAACTCCCCCGCCCGCTCCGCCGCGGCCGTCAGGTCCGCCCGGTCCAAACCGAGCCCCGCCTCGGCGAGCGCAGTGATGGCCAGGCCGTTCCACGCCGCCACGACCTTGTCGTCACGGGCCGGCCGGGCCCGGTCCGCCCGCGCCGCGAGCAGGCGCTCGCGTACCCGGGCCCACCGCTCGGGATCG
>JALDXR010000184.1:0-7017 GCA_032154865.1 Nocardioidaceae bacterium | reverse complement strand
GGCACCGCGATAGCCGGTCTCCTCCTCGCCGCCACTCACGGTTTTGCGCACTTGTTGTGGGTCGCGCGGCTGCGGCGCCAACTACAACTGCGCAAAACCAGGGCCGCCATCACGCCGCCGCCTCGTCGAAGCCGGGCTGGAGGGCGTCGAGGAGCCCGGCTCGCTTCCAGAACCGCTTGCCGAGTCCGCCGATCATGCCGTACTCCTGCAGCGTCGCCGTCACGCGTCGAGCCGCCCACGCCCGCGAGCGACGCCAGTGTGGATTGGCCGCCGCGACGCGCGCCGCCTGTTTCGGATCGACCCCCACCGCGGCGTATACGTCGGGATGGATCAGCTGGCTGGACGCGAACAACGCCACGCCGCCGACCATGAACTTCGTCCACTGCCGCGACACCCACCCCCGCCCGACCCACTCCCGGGCCGCCTCCTCACGGGCGTAGCGCATGTGTCGCGCCTCCTCGACGACGTGCACATGCGACACCATCCGGACCAACGGCTGAAGCGTCTCGTCATCACGCGCCTCGCGCTGCAACTGGTCGAGCATCTCCTCGACGAACAGGGCGCCGGCGAAGGTCATCGGCCCGTTCGACACCGTCTTGAAGAAGCGGCCGAGCAGATGGGTCATCGCCGCCGGGCGGTAGTACGGCGCGCCGAATCGGTCGATCATCTTGCCGAACATCGTCGAGTGGCGGCACTCGTCGCCGATCTCGGTGTACGCGTACTGCACGTGCGAGGTGGTCGGGTCCTGGTCGTACGTCTGGCGCACCAGCATCTGCATGAGGATGCCCTCGAACCAGATGCCGATGCTCGCGATGCTCGCCACCTCGTGCTTGGACAGCTCGATTCGCTGCTGCTCGGTGAGCCGGTCCCACAGGTCGGTGCCGTAGAGCGACAGCCGATGCGGTGGGGAGAAGTAGCGGTCCGCCTCGAGCGGTGCGTCCCAGTCGATGTCGACGACCGGGTCGTACGTCGTCGTCGCGGACGATCGGAGCAGCCGTTGTCCGGTGCGTTCGCGGGCGGTGTCGCTGAGATCGATGGTCCTCGGGTCGACAGCGCTGGTCGCCACGGATTCCTCCCGAGCTCGATGGGCATACCGACGGTACGTGTCAGTAGCAATGTAACATCGACGATGGCGCAAAGGAACCTGGGACGGCCGATGCGGGACCGGCACAGGCCGATGTCGATGCCTTCGATTCCCGTCAGCGGCCGTAGGGTGTTGAGTCGTGAGGGTCCTTGTCATCGGCAGCGGCGGCCGGGAGCACGCGCTGACGCTCGCCTTCTCTCGAGATCAGAACGTCACTGCTGTGCATGCCGCCCCGGGTAACCCGGGCATGGCGGCCGTCGCCCAGACCCATCCGGTCGATCGACTCGGTGGCCTTGCTCGCCAAGGAGATCGGCGCCGACCTCGTCGTCATCGGCCCGGAGGCGCCGCTCGTCGCGGGCGTCGCCGATGCGGTACGAGCCGCCGGTGTCGAGTGCTTCGGCCCGACTGCCGACGCCGCCCGGATCGAGGGCTCCAAGGCGTACGCGAAGGATGTGATGGCGGCAGCCAACGTGCCGACGGCGCTCGCCCACATCTGCGAGACCGAGCCGGAGGCGGCCGCGGCACTCGACGCCTTCGGCCCGCCGTACGTGGTCAAGGACGACGGTCTGGCCGCCGGCAAGGGCGTGGTCGTCACCGACGATCGGGCCGTGGCGCTCGCGCATGCGAAGGCCTGCCGCCGGGTCGTGATCGAGGAATACCTCGACGGCTCCGAGGTGTCGCTGTTCGCGGTGACCGACGGCGACACCGTGCTGCCGCTGCAGCCCGCCCAGGACTTCAAGCGCCTGGGCGATGGCGACGTCGGACCCAACACGGGTGGCATGGGCGCCTACACCCCGCTGCCCTGGGCGTCGCCGGACCTGGTCGCCGAGGTCACCGATCGGGTGCTGCAACCGACAGTGGACGAGATGGCGCGCCGCGGCACTCCCTACTCCGGGCTGCTCTACGCCGGGCTCGCACTCACGTCTCGCGGCGTACGGGTGGTCGAGTTCAATGCCCGGTTCGGCGACCCCGAGACGCAACCGCTGCTGGCCCTGCTCGACTCGTCGCTGTCGACCCTGCTCCACGCGAGCTCGATCGGGCGGCTACACGAGGTGGAGCCACCGCGATTCCGATCCGGCGCTGCGGTCGCCGTCGTGGTCGCCGCCAACGGCTACCCCGACGCGCCGCGCAAGGGCGACCCGATCGTCGGTGTCGAGGCGGCCGAGGCGATGCACGGCGTCGAGATCGTCCACGCCGGCACGTCGATCGACGCCGAGGGCCGGCTCGTCACCGCCGGTGGCCGGGTGCTCGCCGTCACGGCCACCGCCCCGGACCTGACACAGGCGCGCGAGCGCGCGTACGCCGGCGTCGACGAGATCCACATCGACGGCGCCCAGTTCCGTACCGACATCGCGGCGGATCGCTACGAATCTTGAGGGATTCGGGTAGCGGTGACTACCCCAATCCCGCAAGATCCGTCGGCGGCTCTCAGGCCTTGTCGGCGTCCTTGCGGTCCTTGATGATCCGCTGGCTGGCGAGCTTGCCGGGTGCGCCCATGACGCAGCCGCCCGGGTGCGTTCCCGAGCCGCACTGGTAGTAGCCGTCGATCGGCGTCCGGTACTGACTCCACCCCGGCGCCGGCCGGAAGAAGTACATCTGCGGCGCCAGGAACTCCCCGGCGAAGATGTTGCCCTCCGACAGGCCGACGGTGCGCTCGATGTCGAGCGGCGTGACGACCTCGCGATGCAGCACCAGGTCACCGAAGCCGGGGAAGAACGACTCCAGGGTGGCCTGCACCGTGTCGGCGAACTTCTCGCGCTCGGAGTCCCAGTCGCCGTTCTTGAGGTGGTACGGCGCGTACTGGATGAACGACGACATGACGTGCTTGCCCGGCGGTGCCATGTCGGGGTCGATGACCGACTGGATGGCGCCGTCGATGTACGGCCGAGAGCTGTACCAGCCGTACTTCGCGTCGTCGTACGCCCGCTCGAGGTACTCCATCGAGGGACCGACGTTGATGAAGCCGCCGAACTGGTCGATCTGGTCGCGCAACGCCGGGTAGGTCGGGATCGCGTCGAGGGCGAAGTTGACCTTGGCCGACGTGCCCTGGAAGCGCAGCCGGGTGATGTCCTCGATGAAGTCGCCGGGCAGCTCGCGCCGGTCGACCAGCTCGAGGAAGGTCCGGCGTGGGTCCAGGGCACTGACGACGATGTCCGCCTTCAGCTCGGTGCCATCAGCATCCCCCAGCCGGACGCCAGCGGCGCGCCCGTGTTTAATCAACACAGCGTCGACCGGCGACTCCAGCCGGATCTCCGCGCCGTACGCCTGGGCCGCCCGCGCCACCACCTGGGTGAAGCCGCCGTTGCCGCCCTTGTGGAATCCCCACGAGCCGTACTCGCCGTCGTGCTCTCCCATCAGGTGATAGAGCAGGACGAGCCCGGAGCCCTGCGACATCGGACCGACCTTGGTGCCGATGATCCCGGACGAGGCGATGTAGCCCTTGAGGATGTCGCTTTCGAAGTAGTCGTCGAGGAAGTCGGCCGCGCTGCCGGTCAGCAGCCGGATCAGGTCGTGCAGCACCTTCGGCTCGACGCCCTTGAGATGGCTCACGAAGTCGGCCAGCGCTTCGGCGTCCTCGGGCGTCTTGCCCCAGAGGTTCGGCGGTGGCTTCTCGAGCAGCGGCCGGACCACCTGGACCACGCGGGACATGTCATGCTCGTAGCGCTCGTACGCGTCCGCGTCGTGCTTCGAGTGCCGCCGGATCTCCTGCATGTTCTCGTCCTCGTCCGAGCCGAGGAGGAGGTAATCGCCGTTCTCCATCGGGGCGAACGACGACGGCATCTCGATCGGCAGGAAGCCGTGCTCGACCAGGTTCAGGTCTTGCACGATGTCCGGCCGCAGCAGGCTCAGGGCGTAGGAGAACGTCGTGAAGTGGAAGCCGGGGTAGAGCTCCTCGGTGATCGCGGCGCCGCCGACCAGGTGCCGGCGCTCGAGGATCAGGGTGCGTAGGCCGGCCTTCGCGAGGTACGCGCCGTTGACGAGCCCGTTGTGGCCGCCACCGACGACGATCGCGTCGTACTCAGTGTTAGACAGTGTCATTTCAAGCCTCGCTTCACGCGCTCTTGCGTTCAGGAGTAGCGCTCTTGCGGTCCGGCGTGGATGTCTTGCGCTCCGGATTGAACAGTGGCATCCGGGCAGTGCGAGCCAGCGCCCGCTTGTACTCGTGGTCGATCGTGATCTCGACGTGGACCTCGGTGTCGGACTTCGCGTACGCCGGGCGCAGCCGGGCGAAGCCGATGTGGCGCTGGAGCACGGGGGAGTACATCAGGGTCGTGGCGTAGCCGATCTGGTCGCCCGACTCGACGTCGTAGAGCATCGACTCCCACGGCAGCGGAACCGGATCCTTCGGCGTGATGAGACCGGCCTCGGCGTGCAGCTGGTCGTAGTCCCGCCAGTCGAGCACGAGGCCGGCCATCGCCCATCGGGAGGACTTGGTCGCCAGCTCGCGCCGGATGGCGTCCCGGCCCACGAAGGCCCGGTCGTCGCTGTCGATGCCGCGCAGCATCCAGCCGAGGCCGAGCTCCTTCGGGGTGAAGCGCTCCTGGTCGGTGAAGGCGAGGCGGCTGGAGCCGAACTCGACGTCGATCAGGATCAGGCCGGCCTCGATCCGCGCCATCAGCAGCGCCTCTTCGCCGAACGGCCGCATCCCGTGGGGGCGGCCGGCGTCCATGATCGCGTCGAACACCGAGCCTGCCTCGTCGGTGGGCACGAAGACCTCGAAGCCCAGATCGCCGGTGTAGCCGGTCCGGGAGATCCGCACCGGGGTCTTGCCGATCTTGGCGGCCGCATGATCGAAGTACGCCAGGTTGTCGACCTCTGGCGCGAGGCTGCCGAGGGCGGCTCGGGCTCGGGGGCCCTGGATGGCGAGCACGCCGTAGTCGTCGGAGACATCCTCGATCTCGACGTCGTACCCGACCGCCAGGTCACTCAGATACCCGAGGTTCGGGCGAGCCGACGTCAGGAAGAACTCGTTGTCGGAGTGGCGGAAGAACACGCCGTCCTCCAGCACGAAGCCGCGCTCGTCGCACCACACGCTGTACTGCGCGTGTCCCGGTCGGCATTTTCGGATGTCCCGGGTGAGTACGCCGGCCAGGAAGAGCTCGGCTTCGCGACCTCGGATCCAGTACTTGAACAGCGGCGACGTATCGAAGACGCCGACACCGTTACGTACCGCGAAGTATTCGTGCTTGGACGACATGTCGTACTTGACGGCCGACAGGTAGCCGGACCAGTGGGCCCAAAGGCCCGTACGGTTCAGCGGAGCCAGCCGCTCGTGGAAAGGCGTGGTCTTCACCATGACCAAAACCCTAAGCGCTCAGCGCGATCTTCGGGACCCCCTGACTGACTGTTCGATCAATTCTTTGTGCTGACAGAACGGCGGTCCGACGCTACGCTCGGTCCCGCATCCAGGAGGGCCTGCCCATGACTAAGTCTTCTGCTGCCTTGACCGCCTCTGTCTCTCTCGGGTTGATCCTCTCCGGGGTGGTGTACTCCGCCCCCGGCACCGCTCAGTCGGAAGCCGCGCCCGGTGCGGCCGCTCCGACCTCGTCGCCTTGGAACGGCGAACCGATCTCGCCGGGTCTCGGGCCGACGTACGGCGAGGAGTGGTGCGCCCCGGTCGGGGACGAGAACGTCCCGCAGTCCGATCCGCTGGCCCTGATCCCGTACGGGTCGATCGGGTGCACACTCGACCAGTTCGAGGCCGAGGCCGCGGCGGCCGGCGTCCCGGACCGCCTGGACTACGACGTCATCGGCAAGTCGGTGCTCGGCCGCGACATGTACGGCGTCGTCGTGAACGCACTCGAGACGCCGGAGCAGCAGCGTGACTACGCCCGGTGGCAGCAGCTCCGGCAGATCATGCTCACCGATCCCGCCCAGGCGCAGTCTCTGCTCGACTCGTGGGGCCAGGAAGTCAAGCTGCCGATGTTCATCGAGGCGAACATCCACGGCGGCGAGCGCGAAGGCACCGACGCGATGATGCAGGTGATCCGCGATCTGGTGACCTTGCCGCGTGGCACCAACGGGGTCGTCGACGACGTCCTCGACCACGCCATCGTGATCGTCATCCCGACTCAGAACCCCGATGGGCGCGTGGACGGCCGGCGGACCAACGAGAACCGCTTCGACATGAACCGGGACTTCATGGTCCAGTCCCAGCCGGAGGTGCGGGCCAGCGTCGGCTTCCAGCACGAGTGGCTGGCTCCGGTCGGGCTCTTCATGCACGGCTACTACAACCCGACGCTCATCGAGGGATTGACCAAGCCACACAACCCGGGCTTCGAGTACGACAAGTTCCTCTACTGGAACCAGCGCCGGCTGGACGCCAACGAGGCCGCTCTCGAGGCGATCGGCCGCGACATCCAGCGACCGGTCAACCAGTGGGATCGGCGCGGTGTCAGTGGCACCAAGAACGGCAACCCCGCGGTCGCCGAGGGATGGGACGACTGGGGCCCGATCTACACGCCGTCCATGGCCACCTTCTTCGGCGTCGACAACTCCACGGTGGAGATGTGCGATGACGCGAAGTGCGGTGGCCGGCTCGGATCCAAGCGGGAGCAGTACCTCGTCTTCTACTCATCGGCCGACTACTGGGTCGAGCACCGAGACGCCATCCTGCAGGACCAGATGGAGATCTTCCGCCGTGGCGTGACCGGCGCCGCTCGCCCGAACTGCTGCGACGACCCGCTCGTCGCGGCGCGCGGGTTCACCGAGGACCAGCACAACTGGATGGTGGAGTTCCCCGAGGCGTTCCTCATCCCGTTCGCCGGCGGCCCGTCCGATCAGGTTTCGCCCAACCGTGGCGTGCAGCGCAGTGACGCCGAGGCCAATCGGATGGTCCAGTGGCTCCTGGACAACGGGATCGAAGTCGACCGGACCGACGCCGATCTGACGTGGAACGGCCGCACCTATCCCGCGGGCACGTACGTCGTCTC
>JALDXR010000183.1:0-7043 GCA_032154865.1 Nocardioidaceae bacterium | reverse complement strand
AGTACGGCCAGACCGTGCAGCGCCGACCAGACGATGTACTCCGCGTCGGGGCGGCGCGCTGGAGCCAGGACGCCGGTGACGACCAGTTCGTCCAGTGTTGCCGCCAAGAGCTGGAGCGGAGTCAGTCCTCTCTGGCCGGCTCGGATCGGGCGAAGCGCAGGTAGCCGGTGCCGACGGCCCGCAGGCGGGCCCGCGCCCTTCCTGCGCCGCGCCGGTCGGCATGAGTCACCAGGTGGGCTAGTGCAGGACGCCCGGCAGGAACGTCCGCCAGCTCTGGTCGGCGACGGCTACTCCGTCGTCATGTGTCCAGACGCCCGAGTGGGCCCGGGGTTGCGCACGCGAAGCAGAAGGACCCGGCACCGATCAGATTTGGGGGCGCGATCAGACCTTGCACTCGGATGGCCCGAGAGAGACCCTGATGATGAGGCCGGGACCGGAGGTTCAGGTCATGCCCGACATCGACAATGATCTGCCGCGGCACGAGGGCAGCGAGGTCCGATCGCCGCTCGAGCGCGTGCTCGCTGACGAGCACGCAAACATTCGCCAGCTGGCCACCCGGGCCGAGCGGGCGAGTCCCACCGACGAGGATCCCCGCCTGCACTACGGCCTCACCGACACGTTCTCCGCCGTACTGTGCCGGCACCTCGCGGCCGTCGACGACGTCCTGCTCCCGAGAGCCCGCAAGGAGCTGACCCACGGGCACGCCAAGGTGCACGACTACGTACGCCACGCTCGCGGACTCGAACACACCCTGCACCTGCTCAAGGCACGGCTCTACGGCGACGCCACCGCGCAGCACCGGACCTGGGACGAGGTGTGGAACGGCCTCGAGGACTGGCTCGACGACCACGTCACGCATGAGCAGGCGCTGATCCATGCCCTGGCCGAGCACCTGACCGACGACGAGGCACAGCGGCTGGCCGCGAAGCTCCCGGCCGCCGAAGCACACTCCCCCACCAGACCGCATCCCTACACGCCGCACACCGGCGTGCTCGGCCGGTTCGCCCACCGGGTCTGGGCCCGAGTCGACAACTTCTGGGACGACGCGGAAGCCCGCATCGTCCCACTCCGTCGTCACGGGCGCAGCCACGCCGGAGAATCGCTGCTGTCCCGCTACTTCACGGGCATCTCGGTGAACAAGCCGGAGCAGCCCACATCGAGTGAACGCCGCGGCTCGGCCGACTCCTAGGCCGGCAGCCGTACCGTAGAGCCAGTCCGCCGGTTCAGGCCTCGAGCCGTTACGCTACGGGCGATCGGCAGCTACGGGGCGCGGGGCCAAGCGAGGCCCGGAGGCATGATGAGCGTCAGCTTCACGGCGCGCATTCGTCGATGGTGGAAGGCACGCGACGGCGGACCGCGACCCAAGACGATCCAGCACGTGTGGACGCCGGAGGATCGGGAGCGACAGCTGGCGGCCTTGGAATCGCTGTGCAATCAGATCGCTGATCTGTTCCGGGCCAACGGTGACTGGTATGCCGCCGGCCTGTTTCGGGAACGCGCCGCCCAGGCCAGACGCCTGCTGGCCTACGACTACACCCAGGCGGATCTGAACGCCCTCGGCGGAAGCTTCCCGTACGGCGCCGACTGGCTCCATCCCGGATGTCCGGACTTCGACGATCCGCGCTCGCCGTGGCAGGACGAGGTCGCCCGCTTGCACCACGAGGCCGCCGCGGTCGCGCTGGACATCAGGTCGATCGCCACCCTGTCCGAATGACCCACCGGCGGCGGCCTTCGCCAGCGGTGGAGTGACCTCGGACAGACCACATGTCACCAGTGATCAACAGTGGTCATAGGTGACCCTAGGTCGTCCCGAAACCGCCGCTGACCTGGGCGAACACGGGACGGTACTGCGAGATGCGGGGGCGATCTCGGCCCGTTTCGCAAAGATTGCGTCATGGCTGGAGATCCCTGCTACACCAGCCAATAGAACTGCGGAGTGATGAGGCGTATGGTGCCGACGGTTTCTGCCCGCAAGATGCCCGCATCGCAGGGAGGTCCGCCCAAATGACTGTGTCCCGTTCTACCCGCGCGCTGGCTGCCAGCGCCGTGGTCGCTTCACTCGCCGCGGTCGCCGTGCCGGCGATCGCCCAGGCTGATCCGCCCGGCCAGACCGGCGGGGAGGGTGCGCCCGGGATCGGCGACCCGTACTTTCCACTGGAAGGCAACGGTGGCTACGACGTCCGCCACTACGACCTGAGCTTCTCGTACAACCCGGATAGCGACCGCCTCGACGGGGTCAATGTCATCCGCGCCAAGGCGACGCAGACCCTGACGCGGTTCAACCTCGACCTGCAGCAGCTCGACGTCAGCGCCGTCACCGTCAACGACGTGCCGGCCGACTTCACGCGAGACGGCCAGGAGCTGCAGATCACGCCGCACAATCGCATCCACGAGAACGCGACGTTCAACGTGGCAGTGACGTACGGCGGTGTGCCGGAGACTGTCGTCGGCTCGCCGATCGTGTTCGGTTCGCCGTACGGCTTCCTGCACACTCCAGACGGCGCGTTCATGGGTGATGAGCCCAATGTGACGTCGACGTGGATCCCGCTCAACGATCACCCCGCCGACAAGGCGACGTGGACGTTCCGCGTCACGGTGCCGGAGGGTCTGAGTGTGATCGCCAACGGTCGCCTCCGCTCGCAGGAGACCAGCGACGGGAAGTCGACGTTCGTGTGGAACGAGCCGTTCCCGATGTCCAACTACCTCGCGACTGCCGACATCGGCCACTGGGTGTTCAAGACCGGCCAGACTCCGGGCGGCATCCCAGAGACCGTGGCCGTCGACCCCGAGATCATCGCCAACAACCCGACCGCGGTCGACTACTACTTCGACACCACCGCGGAGGCGACCGACCTCTGGACCGACACCTTCGGGCCGTACCCGTTCGACTCCACCGGAGCGATCGTCGACGACGCCCGTTACAACGGCCAGCCGCTCGGGTTCTCGCTGGAGACCCAGACCCGGCCGCTCTACTCGGGCTTCCGCAGCACCTCGACGATCGCGCACGAACTGGCGCACCAGTGGTTCGGTGACAGCGTCTCGGTGCGGACCTGGGACAACATCTGGCTCAACGAAGGGTTCGCCACGTTCGCCCAGTACCTGTGGGACGACCACCGCGGAGTCCGGACGGCGCACGAGTCGTTCGTCGCCGACTACAGCCGGCCGGCGTCGTCGTCGTTCTGGCAGACCGTGATCGCCGACCCGAAGCGCGACACGATGTTCACCAACGCCGTTTACCGTCGCGGCGGCATGACACTGCAGGCGCTGCGAGAGAAGATCGGGGACGACCCGTTCTTCCAGATCCTGCGTACGTGGGCCGCGCAGCACCGCTACGGCACGGCGACCACTGAGGAGTTCATCGACCTGTCCGAGCAGATCTCGGGTCAGGACCTCGACAACTTCTTCGACACCTGGCTGTACACCTCGGGCAAGCCGACCACCTGGTAGTCGCCGGCTGCTCGCTCAGGTGGGGCGCTCGATCTCTGCGGCGGTCGAGCGCCCCACACCTATCAGTGCGCAGGACGGAAGGCGCTAGGGCGTGTCTCCCTATCCCGGCCGTCGCGAGCGGTTTCTGGCGGGATGCCTCGCAAGGCGGAGGAGCGAAGGCGCACTGGGTTTGTGCGTCGAGCGACGACAACGCAACGAGGCGCCCGCCAGGGACCGCGCAGCAGGCTGCGGGATAGGGAGACACGCCCTAGCCAGTGCACCGTTCAGTGGCCGTGAACGTGCCGGGTGGAAACTCGAAGACGAAGGTGACCAGGTGATTGGGTGCCGGTCCTTCGCTCAGGATGAGTTGCCGGCTGCTGAACATCGTCTGCCCTGGCGCCGAAACCAAGCGCTCCTGCCAGTTGAGCTCGTACTGGTTTCCGAGAGTGCCAATGGCGACGAAGTGTCCGTTCGTCGATGTGACGAGGCTGCCGTCTGGCTGCAGGCGCTGCACCACATGAGCCTCACCGTTCATCACGGGTACGAACTCTCCGTTGCAGGTGTTGACCGGGAAGGTCACGAATTGTCTCCACTCGTTCGCGATCACCTCGGCCGACGCCGAACTAGCTTGCATGCCCATCATCACCGAGCATGCGACAAGCAATAGGGCGAACTTCAGGGTGAGCGCCACCCCTACCTTGCGGGGAACTCCGCGGCGGTGAGGGGTGGCGCGGATCGAGTGTGGAATAGCTTCGAACTCGGTCATGTCGAGGCTCCTTCTCCGTTACACCCCGATGCGGAGTGCGAACGGAGCCAGCGTGCGACCGGCGCCTTAAGAGATCCCTAAATCGGCAGTCCAGCTCCGGTCTACGCCTGGCCGCCGGCTGCCTTGGCTTCCTCGACCTCGGCGGCGACGTCGGCAAGGAGGTTCGTCGCGTCGTAGACGACGCCGTTCTTGATGGTCCACCGAATGCCGCCTACCCGCTCGAGCTCGCCGGTCTCCGGGTTGACTCGTTCGTGGCCGGTGCCGTAGAGGGACTTGAACCCACCGCCGCGGCGCTCCCACTCGTCGAGGCTCAGGTTGGCGGTCGGGTCGCCCGGGACGACGAGGATGTCGGCGAGCTTGCCGCGTTCGACCGTGCCGATCGGCGGGTCGTCGATGCCCATCGGCTCGTAGATCGTCTTCGCGCCGTTCCGGGTGGCCGCGGTGATGACGGCCAGCGGGTCGAGACCGGACTCGCGGAGCATCTCCAGCTCCATGATGTAGGCGAAGCCGTAGGTCTGGTAGATGAACCCGGAGTCCGAGCCGGTGGTGATCCGCCCGCCCATCTCGTGGTAGTCGCGTACCAGCTGGAACCACACCTCGTAGTACTTCTTCCAGGCGGTCTCGACCTCGGTGCCCCAGTCCCAGTAGTACGAGCCGTGCGCGTCGTTGCTGGGTCGGAAGAACTCCCACAACGACGGCAGCGTGTAGGTCTCGTGCCACTCGGCGGTACGCATCCGCACCACGTCCCGGCCGGCGACGTAGATGTTGAACGTCGGGTCGAACACGGTGCCCAGCTGCAGTTGCTCGTCGAGGTACGCGCGCCACTGCGACCCGCCGACCGGATGGATCTTGTTGACCCAGTCGGCGACCTGGGAGAAACGAACCTGCTCGTCGGAGTAGTTGTAGTCGTCGGGGAACAACTGCTCGCCGGGACGCAGCATCGACTCGAAGTGCCCGTAGAAGTGGGTGACCGTGCCCAGGCCGAGCCGGGCGGCCTGGATGGCGTTCATCTGCTCGACGCCACGTTGGTCGAGGTGGGCCACCGTACCCAGCTGCCGCCGGCGGGCCTCGTCCATCAGGGCGGCCATGATGTCCGGGCGCATGTGGTCGCCAGAGCGGATCTTGATGCCGTCCACCCCGTTGTCCCTGGCCCACTGCACCCAGGCCCGGGCGCTGTCCGCGTTGTTCACCGGGCCCTGGCCCCAGTCGGCTCCCGGCCGCTGGTAGTTGACGATGCGCGGGGCGACGATCTCGTTGCGGTCGCTGAGCTCTCGCTCGGCGACCGAGTGCGCGTTCGATGCCAGCTGTACGCCGCGCACCGTGGTCACCCCGTGCGCCAGCCAGAGCTTGTAGGGGTAGCGCAGCGGGTTCTTCGGCGGCCCTCCGGCGTGGACATGCAGATCCACGAATCCCGGCGTCACGAACATGCCGGTCGCGTCGACCTCATGGTCCGCGTCGCGCGGCGGGCGACTCCTGTCGGCGGCGCGGACGTCTCTGATCTGGCTGATCCGGTTGTCCGTCACGACGATGTCCACGGGGCCGCGCGGGGCCGCTCCGGTGCCGTCGATCAGGGTGCCGCCGCGGATCACCAGCTTCCGGAACGGGCCGACACCCTCCTCCGGCGCCAGCCCGGCCGCCCGCGCGGACGTCCCGGGCGGGCTGGCACTGGCCGCGCCACCGAGACCGGACGCAACCGTCCCAGCCGCAGCTGCGGCGCTCGTTCCAAGGAACTTTCGACGATTGATCCGGTAGCCCATCGCGGGTCCTCTCTGCAGCTTCGTCGCGACTGCCCTCAACAGCGCAGGCGCAGTCGACAGGGGCGGGAGGCATGGTGTCGGCGCTCGCCGCTGGCGCGGGTCACCAACGGGTGTCGCACGGACAGATCCCTAGCGGTCATTCGGAGCCACGCTACGGAGGCCACGCCGAGCCGTCACCGGACATATGATGAAATCAACGACAGCGCCGTGGGACATCTGTCTAGCCGGCCGTCAGGTCGGGATGTGTGGACGGCATAGGGGTCGGCGACCCGGGTACAGGAGCGGCAGGGACGGGGTCCGGCCCGCAACTGCATCCGTTGCTTCCCGAGGATGCGGCATCCGACCACGGCGGGCCGGACCACGCCCGTCATCGGGTCGCTCCAAGTACGGTGGGTCCTCGGTGCGTCGTTCACCGCCGAAGAGCCGACGAGTGGCAGCGCGCCGGAGGGAGGGAGCTTTGACGCGCGCACTGATCGTCTACGAGTCGATGTTCGGAAACACCCGCGAGATCGCCGGAGCCATCGCCAACGGCTTGGCCCCCAGCCTGCCGGCCGAGTTGGTCAACGTCGCCGACGCGCCACCCGAGCCAGACCCCGAGGTCCAACTCCTCATCGTCGGCGTTCCTACGCTCGTCTTCGGGCTGAGTACTCCGCGCACGCGGTCGGCAGCGGCCAGCCGCGCCGGTCACCCGTTCAGCCTGGCGTCGATCGGAGCCCGGGAGTGGCTCGACGCGATGCCCCATGCCGCCGGCCACCGCGACGCCACCACCTTCGACACTCGTCTCCGCGTCCACAGTCTTCCCGGATCCGCCGCGAAGGGCGCGGCCAAGCGACTGAACCGGCGTGGGTATCGGATGCTCTGGCCGCCGAGGAGCTTCATCGTCGCCCATCCGAACGAAACGATGGACCAGCGAGAGATCGAACGAGCCCGCCTGTGGGGACGCTGGATCGCCGACGGAATCGAGCTGCGACACGCGCGGCACTGACCCCCATTGCAGGTCCGAGCCACCGAAAGAGGCTCCGGCCGCTTAAGGGGGTAAGCGACCGGAGCCTTGCCCGAGACTGCATAGCACCATGCGGTTTTGGAAGTACCCG
>JALDXR010000182.1:0-7051 GCA_032154865.1 Nocardioidaceae bacterium | reverse complement strand
GGCGATCACCACACTGCGGAAGGTGATGACCATCATCAGCATGGTCAGCCCGAGCACGAACGCCAGCACCAGCGGCAGGCTGTCGCGTTGGTTCTGCGCGAAGTCCTGCGACTCGGCGACGTCACCGCCGACGGCCTGCTCCTGGGCGCCGACCGGATCGAGGTACTGCGGCACCAGCTCGTCACGCAGCTGATGCAACGCGGCCGTGCTGGCGTCGCTGCCCTCCTCGGTCGGGGACACCAGGGTGAGTACGGCAGCCGTGTCGTCCTGCGACACGCGTACGTGGGACTCCTGCGGCAACACGAAGTCACCGTCGGCCACACCGGCGTCGGCCAGGTCGTTCAGCGCGGAGACCGTGTCGGGCATCCGCTCTGGAGTCGTACGCACGGCGATGTCATAGGACGAACCCTCCGAGGGGAAGTGGTCGGTCGTCTTGTTCAGAACCTGGACGGTCGGGATGTCCTTCGGCAACGTCGTCAGACCGCCGTCGTCGATCTTCATGCCGAGCGCCGGGGCGGCGCGGGCGCCGAGCGCCACGGTCGACACGACCAGCGCACCGGTCGGGCGCCGCATCACCGGCCCCAGGATGCGGCGGCTGATGCCGCCCGGGCCGATCCGCCGACTGAGCCGCCACAGCAGTGGCACCCGCGGCCGGTCCACCCAGCGTCCGAGCTTGGCCAGCAGCGCCGGCAGCACGGTCACCGAGCCCAGCACGGCCACGGCGACGACCAGGATGGCGCCGGTGGCGATCGAGGCGAACTCCGCGACGCCGGTGATGTAGAGCCCGGCCATCGACACGATGACCGCGAAACCCGACACCACGATCGAGCGACCCGACGTCGCGGCGGCGATCTCCACCGCGTCGACGGTGCTGCGGCCCTTGCGCCGCTCCTCGCGTTCGCGCTTCAGATAGAACAGCGAGTAGTCGACGCCGACCGCCATGCCGAGCAGCAGCACGACGTTGGCCACGCTGCCGCCGTCGGGGACGAAGTGCGAGATCGCGGCGTAGATGCCGAGCGCCGCCATCACCGACGAGAACGCCAGCAGCACGGGGATGGCTGCGGCGATCAGTGCGGCGAAGGCCAGCAGCATGATCCCGAACGCGATCGGCAGGCTCAGCCGCTCCGAGGCCGCCAGGTCGTCGCCGACCTGCTCCCAGACCGCCACGTCGAGCGAGGCCCCGCCGCCCTGCTCGACGTCGAGGTTCGGATGCGCGGCCTGGACGTCATCGGTGACGTCGAGCAGCGTTTCGACATCGGTGTCGGCCTGGTCCTGATCGTCAGTGGCGAGCTCGATCGGCACCAGTAGTGCCTGACCGTCCTCGGACCACACCGGCTTTGCGACGTTCCCCACCTCGGGGAGGTCGGCCATCTGCTGCCGGACCTCATGGCCGGCGGCCTCGGCGGCTGGCCGGTCGATCTGTCCGTCCGGACTGGTGATCAGAACGTTCTCGGTGAGTGGGTCGTTCAGCCCGGCGTCGGTGGCGATCTTGTCGGCCGTGCCGGACTCGCCGACGCGGGAGTCGGCCTCGTCCATCTGTTGAATAGGTACGGCGCTGGCCGTTGCGACCGTAGCGGCGACGAACACCAGCCACAGCAACATGGCGCGCCAGGGGTGGATCGCACTCCAGCGCGCCGCCCGCACAGTCATGGATTTCATCGTTGGCCCTTTCGGCTCGTATCGCGGTCACTACAAGCCTCGGAACCACAGGCGTTAATGACACTGGGTCTGGAACCCCAACCGAGGTGGGCCTAACCCCACTGTCCGGGCCGACCCCGGGGTCAACAATGGAGCCATGAGAAGTTTCGGATCGGCGCTGGCCAGACGCGGCGCACTCGCCGGGTACGCCGGCCTCCAGGTCTTGATGTTCGGTGCCTGTGTCGGGCTGTTCGTCCTCACCGTCGTGGGCATACCGCTCATCCTCGTGACGGTCGGCGTCGCCCTGCTGCTCGTCTCGATCCCGCTGACCCACCAGGTCGCGCGGGCGCACCGGTGGATCGCGAGCCGCGTTCTCGGTCGGCCGATCCCGTCGCCCTACCGCCCGCGGTCCGGGCCGGGCCTGGTCATGCTGATGCGCGACTGGGCGCGTGACCCGGCGAACTGGCGCGACCTGTTGTGGCTGTTCGTGTCGATGACGGCCGGCTTCGTCCTGTCGCTGCTCGCCCTGATCTTCATGCTCGGCGTCTTCTGGTACGCGATCTTCCCGTTCCTGTTCTGGGTCACGCCGAACGGCACCTTCGACACGGACTACGGCATCTTCACCATCGACACGCAGGCCGAGGCGTTCCTCGAATGGATCCCCGGTCTGGTCGTCCTCGCGCTCGCCTGGTGGGTCTCGCCGGCCCTGATCAAGGCCCGCTGCCACATCGACCGGGCGCTGCTGAAGCCGACCCGGACCGAGCAGCTGGAGGAGCGGGTCGCGACCCTCGAGGAGACCCGGGCCGAGACGGTCGACCACTCCGCCTCCGAGCTCCGCCGGATCGAGCGCGACCTGCACGATGGGGCGCAGGCGCGACTGGTGGCGCTCGGCATGAGCCTGGGCCTTGCCGACGAGCTGATGGCCAACGACCCCGAGGAAGCCAAGCGACTGCTCGCCGAGGCGCGCACGACGACCACCGCCGCGCTCGGCGATCTGCGCTCGGTCGTCCGCGGCATCCACCCGCCGGTGCTGTCGGACCGAGGGTTGGCCGGCGCGGTTCAGGCGCTGGCTCTCGACATGCCGATCCCGGTGCTCGTCACCGTACGGTTCGAGGGCCGGCCGGAAGCACCGATCGAGTCCGCGGCGTACTTCGGAGTCGCCGAGTGCCTGGCCAACATCGGCAAGCACAGTGGGGCTCGGCACGCCTGGATCGACCTCGACCACGAGGGCGGCAGGCTTCGGATCGAGGTCGGCGACGACGGCCGCGGCGGAGCCCGTCTCGACGCGGGCACGGGCCTCACCGGAGTCGGCCGCCGGCTGGCAGCCTTCGACGGCACCATGACCGTGTCGAGTCCCGAGGGCGGGCCCACCGTGGTGCGGATGGTGCTGCCCTGCGAGCTCTCCGCGCCGACGAGCGGCTGACCGCCCCTGGGGCGACCCACGGCGTACTCCGCATGGGCAGTGCGCACTCTGCATGGTGTCGACGCCGTGCAGAGTGCACACGCACCACGAGAACGTGGTATCGCGACAGCCGAGCGCCTGCCGGCGGGTATCCTGCCGTCCCGTACCAGAGCTGACGGGAGCTGCCGTGCGGGTTGTGCTCGCCGAGGACCTC
Source organism: Nocardioidaceae bacterium (assembly GCA_032154865.1). Taxonomy (GTDB): domain Bacteria; phylum Actinomycetota; class Actinomycetes; order Propionibacteriales; family Nocardioidaceae; genus DATFRX01. Next base: position 3,797 of record JALDXR010000182.1, on the reverse strand, counting down.
GCGCTCCTCCGCGACGGTCTGACCCGAATCCTCGAGGCGCACGACTTCGAGGTCGTCGCCGCGGTCGACAACGCGCCCAGCCTGAGCCGCGAACTGCACAAGCCCGACATCGACATCGCCGTCGTGGACGTCCGGCTGCCGCCCACCTTCACCGACGAGGGCTTGCGAGCCGCGATCGAGATCCGGGCGGAGCGGCCGGGCCTTCCGATCCTGGTCCTGTCGCAGTACGTCGAGCAGCTCTACGCCCGGGAGCTGCTGAGCAGCGGCGACGGCTCGGTGGGTTATCTCCTCAAGGACCGGGTCTCCGACGTCGCGCAGTTCGTCGACGCCGTACGCCGGGTCGCCGACGGCGGGACCGTACTCGACCCCGAGGTCGTCGCCTCACTGCTGGCCAAGCGGGACCAGGACGAGCCGATGGGCCGGCTCAGCGCCCGCGAGCGCGAGGTCTTGGGTCTGATGGCCGAAGGCCGGTCCAACGCGGCGATCGCCGGCCGCCTCTTCATCACCGAAAAGGCGGTCAGCAAGCACAGCAACGCCATCTTCACCAAGCTCGATCTGGCCGTGTCGGACGACGACAACCGACGCGTATTGGCGGTTTTGGCCTACCTGGGCGTGTGATCCCGACGGCCGACGCGTATTTTCTTCCTTCGTGGCTCGTCAATCACGCACGGTCTTCTTGCACATCGGGGCGATGAAGACCGGCACCAGCTACCTCCAAGAGGTGCTCCGACAGCACAAGGCCGCACTCGCCGAGGACGGCATCCTGTTTCCCGGAGCCAACGGCTGGTCCGATCAGGTGATGGCCACCAAGGACATCCTGGGACTCCACATCAGTCCCGAGATCGCCCACCGGGCCGAAGGCGCCTGGGACCGGTTGCGCGACGAGATGCTGAGCTACGACGGCCGGGCCAGCGTCATGTCGATGGAGTTCATGAGCTTCGCCCGGCGCGATCGGACCCGGAAGGTCGTCGGCTCCCTCAAGTCGGCCGAGGTGCACGTCATCCTGACGGTGCGCGACGCGTCGAGAGTCATCCCGGCGCAGTGGCAGGAGTCGACCCAGAACTACGGCGTGGCCTCCTGGCAGGAGTACGTCGCCGCCGTACTCGCCGGCCAGGATCGGGACAATCCGGCCTGGCGGGCGTTCCAGCGGGCCCTCAACATCCCGCGGATGCTCCGGTCGTGGTCGGTCGCCGTCCCGCCGGAGCGGATGCATGTGGTGCTCGTCCCCGCGCCGGGCGCGCCCGCCGACCAGCTGTGGGACCGCTTCGCCTCGGTCATCGACATCGACCCGAAGCGGTTCCCCGCACTGCCGGGGGAGCGCAACGTCTCCCTGGGGTACGCCTCGGCCGACCTGATGCGCCGGGTCAACACGCACCTGACCGATCTGGAGCAGAACACCTACGGCCGCACCGTGAAGCGGCACCTCTGCAAGCGCATCCTGGCCGCCCGCCACGACGAGCCGAAGATGTCGATGAACCGCCAGCTCGGCGAGTTCTCCCTCGACTGGAACCGCACCATGGCCGACGCCATCGCCCGGCTCGGCTGCCCGGTGATCGGCGAGCTCACCGATCTCGACGTCGAGCCCACCACGGTCGAGTCGCTCAAGCCGCCGGAGCCGCCTCAGGTGCTCGACGCCGCGGCCGACGCCGTGAACGGTCTGCAGAAGCTGATCCAGCAGCGGGCCATCGGCAACGCACCGGAGATCGAGCCGGCCAAGCCGGTCTCCCCGGACCACTGGGACACCGCGACGGCGCCGATCGACGCGGCCGTCGACGACATCGTCGCGCTGGTGCGCGAGGCCATCGAGCTGCGGCGGCGCCGGCAACGGGGCAGCGGCCGCTGAGCTCGGCGACCCCGCGCTCCCGCCGCCCGAGCCTCGGAAGCCAAATCTTTACCGAAAAAGGGGCCGACCGGACCTAGCACACTCGAGACATCGGCTGTTAGCTACTCCCGCAAGTCTCAAGAGAGTGAGGGTGTCCCGGACGTCGCCGCCATCGACGTGCCGCCGCCCGCCGTCGTTTGGCCTGTCGCCGACTCTCTCGCGACTCGTACCCTTCCCGCCGCCGCTGCCTGCTCGACAGGACCGGAACCGTTCACATCGGGCCCGAGGACTGCAAGTTCGATCCCGTGGTCGGCAACAACCTCGTCGTGCGCAACTCGCACAACGTACTGATCTGCCTGATGTCGGTCGACAACAACATCACGGTGCGCAACAACGACGGTCGCATCACGGTCCGCGACAGCTCGGCCGGCAACAACATCAAGGTCAACCGCAACCTCGCGTACGACCCGGACGCCAGCGACCCCAACACCGACCGGGCCGCCAAGATCCGGATCCTGCGCAACCTCGCCGACAACCACATCGTCGCCCGCGGCAACGACTCGAGTCGCGTCGTCGCCGCCCGAGGCAACACGCCTGAGGCGCTCATCGTCTGACTCGCTCACCACGTTCTCGTGGTGTCTGGACACTCTGCATGGGCTCGGGGCCATGCAGAGTGTCTGCGGGCCGTGCAGAGTGGATGCGCAGTCCTGCTGGCGTTGCGAACCCACCATGACAGTTATCCACAATGTGGTACGCCTCTCGCGCGTCCACAGATCGGCTCACCAACTCACCGAGGGCGCGAATCGCGGACAGGGTCAGGGCGTGGACACGGCGCTCGAACAGCTGGCGGCACGCCGCGGCGGCTACTTCTCTCGCTCCGAAGCGTACGACTGCGGCTACGACGACCGCGCGATCCAGGCTGCGGTGCGAGCCGGCGAGTGGCGGCGCGTGCGACGCGGCCACTACTCGCCCAGCACGCTTTATGACGCACTCGACGATGCCGGCAAGCACCTCGTGCTTTGTCGCACCGTGCAGAATCGGATGGGCGACCGCGTCGCGATTACGCATACTTCGGCGTCAGCCGCCTGGGGCCACGATCAGTGGGGCTGGGACATGTCGGTCGTTCACGTCACTCGGCTGGACGGCGGCACGGGACGGATCGAGGCCGGCGTACGGCATCATCGGGCGCAGATCGACCCGGCCGAGCTCAGCTGGGTCAGCGGGCTCTGGGTGGTTGGCGAGGCGCGCTCCGCCTTCGAAGCCTGCACAGCCGTGTCCATCGAGAGCGGACTCTGCATCGTGAGTTCGGCCCTGAGGGCGGGCCGGATCACCAAGGAGATCCTGGAGGAGTACGGCCAGAAGTCTCGTAGTCTCGCCTGGCCGCGCTCCCGTCACGCCCGGATCACCATTCGACTCGGCGACCGCCGACTTCAATCCGTCGGCGAGTCGCGATCGTTCGCCATGTTCTACCGCCACGCGATGCCGAGGCCTGAGTTGCAGTACGAGATGCGCGCGACACGTGACGGCAGACTGCTGGGCTACAACGACTTTGCCTGGCCCGACTACTGCCACCTCGGTGAGTTCGACGGCAAGCGCAAGTACACGCGCGACATCAAACCGGACGAGGATCCTGGCGAGGTGGTCTTCCGGGAGAAGCGACGCGAGGACGAGATGCGTCGCGAAGGTGCCGGGATGTCTCGATGGATCTGGCGCGACCTCGACGAGTCCCGCCAGCCGACGACGGTACGGCAGATCGACAGCGAGATGCGTGAATCCCGAAGGCGGTACGGCCGCAATCGCACGATAATCGCGTGAGCCCAGCCGTACTCTGCATGGCATACCCGCACTCTGCACGGGATCGACGCCGTGCAGAGTGCGTAAACACCACGAGAACGTGGTATCGCAACAGGGGGCCGCTCTTGGTGCGCGAGGGGGGAGTTGAACCCCCACGCCCTCTCGGGCACACGGACCTGAA
>JALDXR010000181.1:0-7052 GCA_032154865.1 Nocardioidaceae bacterium | reverse complement strand
GCGCTGGCGTCGGCGATCGAGCAGGTACGCGACGAGCTGCATCGGACCCGCGACGCCGCGACGCGGTCGGCCGGTGTCGCCGAGGCCGCTATCTTCGACGCCCATCTGCTCGTGCTCGACGATGCCGACCTCCGGTCCGCCGCCGAGTCCGTGATCGCATCGGGCGGGTCTGCCGCCTCCGCATGGACCGCCGCCGTCGCCGCCGCGGCCCGCGACCTCGAGGCGGTCGGCGACGACTACGTGGCGGCGCGGGCCGCGGACATCCGCGCTGTTGGCGACCAGGTGCTTCGCGCCCTCGCCGGCGAACCGATCGAGTCCATGGTCGGCGACGGCATCCTGGTCGCCGCCGATCTGACTCCGGCCCAGGCCGCGGCGCTCGACTCCGACCGGACCACCGGTGTGGTCCTGGCCCACAGCAGTCCCACCGCGCACGCGGCGATCCTGGCCCGGGCCCGGGGGATTCCGATGCTCGTGGCAGCCGGCCCGCCGGTGCTCGACGTCGCGGCCGGCACGACCGTGGCGATGGACGGCAGCGCCGGGGAGCTCGAGATCGATCCCGATGAGGAGACCCGACAGCGCTTCGCCGGCCGGGCCGAGGCCGAGGCGGACCGGCGCCGCGAGGCACAGGTCCGTGCCCATGAGCCGGCTCGGACCCGGGACGGTACGGCCGTCACCGTCGCCGCCAACGTCGCATCGACCGAGGAGGCCGAGGCAGCTGCGACGGCCGGGGCCGAGTTGGCCGGGCTGGTCCGTACGGAGTTTCTGTTCGTCGGCCGTACGTCGGCGCCGGACATCGACGAGCAGGAGGCCACGTACCTCGCGCTGGCCGAGGCGATGGGCGGCCGCCGCCTCACGATCCGGACCCTGGACGTCGGTGGCGACAAGCCGCTGTCGTACCTGCCGATGCCCCCGGAGGCCAACCCGTTCCTCGGGCTGCGCGGCATCCGGCTCACCCTGGCCCGGCCCGAGCTGCTGACCGACCAGCTCATCGCCATCGTCCGTACCGCGCATCAGACGCCGGTCAGCGTCATGTTCCCGATGGTCACCAGTGCCGACGAGATCGCCGCCGCCCGCGGACTGCTGGCCGACGCGATCGACCGGGTCGGCAAGGGATCACCGCCTGGGCTGCAGGTCGGCATCATGGTCGAGGTCCCGGCCGCCGCACTCACGGCCTCGACGCTGGCCTCGGACGTCGACTTCTTCAGCATCGGCACCAACGACCTCACCCAGTACGTCCTCGCCGTCGAGCGCGGCAACGAAGCGGTCGCGAGCCTGGTCGATCCGATGCATCCGGCCGTCCTGCGGCTGATCGAGGCCACCTGCCAGGGCGCGGGTGAGCGGGTCACCGTGGCGGTGTGCGGCGAGCTCGCCTCCGACCCGCAGGCCGTGCCGGCCCTGCTGCGGCTCGGCGTCCGCGAGCTGAGTGTGGCGGCGCCCGCCGTACCCTTCACCAAGGAAGCCGTCCGGTCGACGGATCTCCGGCAGAACTGACCAAGTCGGTAAGCGTCAGGGCCGCACCCGGAACTCGGCGAGCAGCCGCTCGATGCCGAGTGCGCTGATCGCGAGGCGCTCCTTGGCGTTGTCGAGCAGAGCCGCTGTCCATCGGGTCAGGCCGCCGTCGGAGATGCTGAGCTCGGCACCGTCCGGCGTACGGGCGTGGATCTCGAAACAGGCGTCGATGTAGTAGCCGACCCCGTGCTGCCGCTCGTCGTCGAAGCCGATCGAGACGTCGGGGTGGTCGGCCGCGAGGCGATCGACGACCTGCTCCCGCAGCACCGACCGATGCCGGCCTGCGGTCAGATCGGTCACGCTGACCCGAACATCGGCGACCTGGCAGCCGACATCGCGAACCCGGTCGAGGACGTCCAGGTGTACGGCGATCTGCTCGGCGAGTGCGCACGTCTCGAAGCGCAGCGAGCCTTCGTCGCGTCCGGCGGTGCAAAGCGAGAGGAGGGCAAAATGCGCCATCGTGCCACGGCCCTCGAACGGCTGCGCCCGAGTTACCCGGTGCGTGGCGCCCAGCCGCACCCGGTCCCGGGACCGCGGGTCGCCACGTAGGTGCGCCCGGCGCCGGACCGCGCACTCGAGCGCGAGAACGTTGGTCGCGTCCGAGACGACCTCGGTGTTGCGGATCGTCGTCAGCACCTTGTACTGGTCGACCGGGGCGATCGCGGTGTTGGTCCCCAGCGGGGTGACCGGCGACAGAGCGAGGCTGCTGATGCCGTGGGCAGCCAGCCGATCGTGGGCCGACGCCTCCAGCCGCGCCAGGTCGAGGGGGTCCACCGGGGACCTCACCACGAAGCGATTGTCCTCGTAGCGCGCGAGCAGCCGGCTCGGCGTCACTGCTGCGGTGCGGCGACGATAGACCTCGAGGAGCAAGGTCTGAAGGTCCGTCGGCGACAGGCGTTCGGTCAGCGCCTCGACCAGATCGGGCACTCCCGCCGCGCGTACGACACGATGGAGCCGGCGCTCCGCCTCGGTCCGATCCGTCCGGTCCATCCGCTCATCGTGACGATCCGCGACCACTGGCGGTAGCGAAATTGCGAGAAACGCCGGGCGTGTTTCGCAATCTGGCTACCCCCAGTGGTGCGTCAGCGTCCGAGCGCGTCCCGGACCGGCACGAACTTGGCCTGGGTCTCGGCGAACTCGGCCTCCGGGTCGGAGCCGGCCACGATGCCGCCGCCGGCGAACAGCCGCACTTGCGAGCCGGACACCACGCCGCAGCGCAGGGCGATGCCCCACTCGCCGTCGCCGTTGGCGTCGAGCCAGCCGACCGGGCCGCTGTAGCGCCCGCGTGACATGCCTTCGAGGTCGGCGATCGCGTCGACCGCGAGGTCGGTCGGCGTGCCGCCCACCGCCGCCGACGGATGGAGAGCGGCCGCCAGGGCGAGCGACGACGCCGAGTCGCTGGCGTCGATGACGCCGGTGACGTCGGTCGCGAGGTGCATCACGTTGGGCAGATGGAGGACGAACGGCGTCTCCGGCACGTTCATGCTCTGGCAGTGCGGCGCCAGCGCGTGCGCGACCGAGCGGACGGCGTACTCGTGCTCCTCGAGGTCCTTGCTGCTTCTGGCGAGTGCGCCGGCCTGCGCCAGGTCGTGCGTGTCGTCGCCGGTGATCTGGATGGTGCCGGCGAGCACCCGCGACGTGACGAGGTCGCGCTCGCGGCGCACGAGGAGCTCCGGCGTGGCGCCGAGCAGTCCATCGACGTGGTAGGTCCAGCAGGAGCGATAGGCGACCGACAGCCGATGCAGCGGCCAGCGCACGTCGATCGGCTCGGCCGCGGTCGCGACCAGATCGCGGGCCAGGACGACCTTCTCCAGCGGCGTCGTCCCGATCCGGCGGACCGCCTCCTTGACGCGCACCTGATGGGCCCAGGCGGCGCTGGACTTCGCGCCGTCGGCGTACGTCAGATCGACCGGTGGCAGCGGCGACGGAGACCGTACGATGCTCGGCGTCGCCGACAGTGTCCCCACGCCGACGGTCGTGACCCACCAGATCGGCTCGTCGTCGACGATCCGGTGACCGACCACGACCTCCGGCACGATCAGGCTGGAGTCACCGGGCTCCTCCGCGAAGCCGAACGACCCGAAGGCCACCAGCCCGCTGCCGGGCAGGCCGACCTCGTCGCGCACGACGGTACGGCTGGTGAGATCTCGCCACCAGGCATCGGCGTCGGCGAACCGGGACGGGCCGGCGGTGTCGATCCGGGTGGCCGTGCCCCAGCCGACGATGCCTTCCGAGCGGCGCACCCAGGCCATCGGATCGGTCTGGGGGAGTACGGCCAGCAGGCCGCCCGGGTCAGGAATCCGGATCGTCCGCACGACGACCGTCGGCGCATCCGACGGTCCAGGTGCAAGCTCGCTCACGCCGCCGCCTCGCTACCGCTCGTCGGCACGTTCGCGAGGCTCGCTGCTGTGCTGAATTGTTCGCTCGCAAGCTCGCTCACGCGCCGCCTCGCTCCCCTACCACTCCACACCCTTACTGCCGACCACCCTAATCGCGCGGCCGGCGTCAGCCCCGTGCGAGGGTATGGGCGTGACCCGAGCCACGTTGGCCAAGCGGCCGCGCGAGATGGCGGCGATGTTCGATGCCGTCGCCCGGCGTTACGACCTCACCAACGATGTGCTGTCGCTCGGTCAGGTCCGGCGGTGGCGTCGCGAGGTGCTCCACGCGGTGGCGCCGCGACCAGGCGATCGGGTGCTCGACCTGGCCGCCGGGACCGGCACGTCGAGTACGCCGTTCGAGGCCGCCGGCGCCGTGGTCGTGCCGTGCGACTTCTCGCTCGGCATGCTGCGCGAGGGCAAGCGGGCTCGTCCCCAGCTACGGTTCACCGCCGGCGACGCGACCCGGCTGCCGTTCGCCGATGGCACGTTCGCGGCGGTGACGCTGTCCTTCGGGCTGCGCAACATCGTCGATCCCGACGTCGCCCTGCGTGAGATCGCCCGGGTGACCGAGCCGGGTGGCCGGTTGGTGGTGTGCGAGTTCAGTCACCCGACCTGGGGACCGTTTCGCCGGATTTACCTGGAGTACCTCATGCGGGCGCTGCCGCCAGTAGTCCGGCGGGTGTCCTCCAGCCCGGACGCGTACGTCTACCTCGCCGAGTCGATCCAGGCCTGGCCGGATCAGGCGGCGCTCGCGAAGCGGATCGCCGCCGCCGGCTGGACCGACGTGGGCTGGCGCAACCTGACCGGCGGTGTCGTCGCGCTGCATCACGGCGTACGCGCCTGAGGCGAGCTCCGGTCGGGCGTTTCGAGGTCCGATAATCACCAGACGGCTGTCACCGGGATGAGTCATGCTGTCGGGGTGACTGCCACGGCACGACCCCAAGCAACGACCGACTCGCCGGCGCTCGGAGTCTGGCTGCCCGGCCTGGTGGCGCTGGCCGCCATCTGGGGCTGCAGCTTCCTGTTCATCGAGGTCGGGATCCGGGAGCTGCATCCGACCTACGTGACACTCGGCCGAGTCGTCACCGGAGCGGTCACGCTGCTGATCATCCTGGCGATCCGGCGCGATCCGCTGCCTCGATCACCGGGTCTGTGGATGCACCTGGTCGTCCTCGGCGCGGTCGGGGTCGCGCTGCCGTTCACGCTGTTCGGCTACGGCGAGCAGCGGATTCCGTCGTTGCTCGCTGGCATCTGGAACGGCACGACTCCGCTGGTCGTCTTGCCGATCGCCGTCCTGGTGTTCCGGACCGAGCGGTTCACGGTCCACCGGCTGGCTGGACTCGTTCTGGGCTTCGTCGGCGTGCTGGTGGTGCTCGGCGTCTGGCAGGGAGTCAATGGCGGCCAGCTGTCCGGCCAGCTGATGTGCCTCGGCGCCGCCGCGTGTTACGGCGTCGCGATCCCGTATCAGAAGCGGTTCATCACCGACGCCAAGGAGTCCGGCCCCTCCTTGTCGGCCGGCATGCTCATCACCGCGACCGCGTGGTTGCTCGTGGTGGCGCCGATCGTCGCCGGGGCACCGCCCGCGCCGTCGGGACTGTCGCTCAAGGTCATCGCGAGCGTGGTCGCGCTCGGCGCCCTCGGCACCGGCCTCGCGTTCGTCATTCACATGCGCAACATCCGGCTGATCGGCGCGAGTCGAGCGGCGACGGTGACCTATCTCGTTCCAGTCTTCGCCGTCACCGTCGGCATTTCCGTGCTTGGTGAGAGCATCGAGTGGTATCAGCCGCTCGGAGCCCTGATCGTGCTGGCCGGCGTCGCCGTGTCGCAGGACCGGGTACGCAAGCCCGCGAAGAAGGCCGAGTCGGTGGTCGCGCCCGATTGCTCGCGACCGTGCGACGGCCAGGTCGACGACGCCGCCAACGCCGAGGCCGCTGCCGCCCGCCAGCCGGGTTAGCCGCGCGAGGCGCTAGGCGGCCGCTTGCGGGAATTGCCGTGGCCGAGCAACGGTGGCGGTCTCGAGGTGTACGTGTGGCCCGTCGGCGTGGTCCAGCGGCAGCCTTTGGCCGCATCGCCGTCGAGGGCCTCGATCCGCCAGCGAGGGAGATCTCGGATCCGATGGTCGGTCTTGGCGAGGCCGTGACCGTTGGCGGCTGAAGTGGGCCCGCCGTCGGCGTGGGGGAGCACGTGGTCGATCTCGTAGATCGGCGCGTCGGAGAACGGCCGGCGGCTGGTGCCGTCGCGGTGAAGCAGGAACTTGCGTAGCGCGCCGTCGAACCGGCGCTTCCTGGTGTCCATCGACAGCAGCGTCCCGTCGTCGGGGTCGCAGACCAAGCGGCGGGCCCACACGGACTCGCCAGCGGCGAGACGTCGGGCGAGCTCGGCCGGCAAACGCCGTAGTCGCCGCCATGATGACCGGCCAGCCTGGCCGGCTGGTCGTCGATGCCGAGCAGGCTGCTGGCGGAGATCAGGACGTTGAGCTCCAGGTTGAGGTCGTCAGCCGGCGTACGGCCGGTGACTCGCTCGACGAACAGGTCACAGATCAGTTCCCGGATCGAACGTTCGCCGCCATCCGCGCGACGACAGCGTGCCTCGTGATCCAGCGCTTCCCAGACCGCCACGGTCTGCTCCACCGGGAAGGTCGCCACCAGCGTCCCCGTCCCGTCGCCGTTGACGACGGCCCGGATGTTCTTTGCGGCCCGCGCCCGGCAGGCCCTGGCGAACGCGGCTTCGGGGTCGGCGGCGGCCACTGCGCGGTCGGCCGCCTTCTTGACCTGCCCGGGTGAGAGCCGCGAGGCGAGATCGGTCAGCTCATCGTCGAGGACGCGTCGCTGCTCCCTGTCGAGCACCTCGCAGGCCTTCACCACGTGCTTGGCGGCAGCCTGCGAGACCTGGCCGTCGAGGCAGGCGGCCAGCAGGCCTGGGAGGTCATCGACGAGCGGCCTCGCGAATGCCAGTTGGTGGTCGATGGTCGCTTTCGAGACCCGACGCGCCATGCCGAGCTCGATCGCCGCTCCTCGTCCCGCATTGGCCATGCTGATCCCGTCGGCCAGGTCTTCGAGGCGTCGCTGCTCGGCGAAGACCGCGGTCTCCACGTTGAGCGCAACATGCAGCATGTTGATCGCCCGATCGAGCGCGGCGATGCGGTCCACCCGCTCGCCGGGCGGA
>JALDXR010000180.1:0-7066 GCA_032154865.1 Nocardioidaceae bacterium | reverse complement strand
AACGGACCCGGTGGACAGCTTCCCAACGCCCCCGGCGGCACCACGACGCCGCCCGGCGGTCCGGGCGGAGGCGGCACCAACCCGGGTTCGCCACCGAGCGGTCCGGGCGGAGGCGGCACCAACCCGGGCTCGCCACCGGACGGCCCAGAGCCGCCCAACAACCCCGGCGGCGGAGGTGGCGACAATCCCGGCGGGAACCCCGGCGGCGGACCCGGCGGTCCAGGCGGCGGAGACCCCGACCCACCCGACAACCCAGACCCAGGACCGTTCACCGGCGCGCTCGAGTCCACCGACAGCGGCTGGCTCGTCGACGGCAAGCCCGTCGACTTCGGCGACGCCTCGTTCACCGACCAGTGGGCGGCTTACGACTACGACGTCGACGAGACGAGAGAGAAGCTGATCGACGAGCTCAACGGCCTCGTCGGCACCACGGTCACGGTCGAAGGGGAGCCCAGCAACGGCGTCCTGGTGGTGAGTTCCATCAACGGCGATCCCTACGGTCCGGGCGACGCGCCGACCGAGCCGACTCCGTCCGAGCCCACGCCGTCCGAGCCGGCACCATCCGGGGAGCCGTCGTCGTCGCCCTCACCGTCGGATCCGTCGCCGACCAACTAGAGCGCCCGACCCCAGTGCTGCGCGGTCAGCTGCTGTCCGAACGCCGGGTTGGGCTCCTCGTCGACCAGTTCGAAGCCGGCGCGCTGATAGATCCGGCGCGCGGCCTCGAGAACGCTGTTGGTCCACAGCACCATCTCGCGATAACCCGCAGCGCGGGCGAAGTCGACACAGGCATCGACCAGCCGCGATCCGACACCCATGCCCCGCGCGCTCGGCTCGACGAGGAGCAGGCGCAACTGGGCGATCCGCTGGTCCTTGTGGACGCAGAACACGCAGCCGACCCGCTCGCCGGCCGCCTCGGCGATCCAGGCGTTGTCGTGCGCCGGATCGCGGGCGTCGACGTAGTCCGCGACGATCCGGGCGACCAGCGCCTCGAAGGTGTCGTCCCAGCCGTACTCCTCGGCATAGAGCACTCCGTGTCGCTGCACGACCCAACCGAGATCGCCGGCCCGTAGCGGGCGAAGCGTCACGTCGGTTGGCCTCGCGTCCCGGGACAGCACCCGCTCGATGGTGCGCATCGAATCAAGCAGCCGCGCCTGGTCGGCGGCCGACACCGCGCCGAGCAGACCCGCCACGGCCTCGGACGAGCTGGCGTCCAGCGTGCCGAACGCCTCGCGCCCGGTCGGGGTCAGGCGGATCACCTGGCGGCGGCCGTCCTCGGCCGAGCGCTCCCGGACCACCAGACCCTCGGACTCGAACCGAGCCAGGATCCGGCTGAGATAGCCGGGGTCGAGGCCGAGCGACCCCCGAAGCTCCGCGCCTCGAACCCGGTCGGCCTGGGCGATCTCGAACAGGACTCGGGCCTCGGTCAGGGAGTGGGACGTCCGGACCAGGCCTTCGTCGAGCAGCCCGAGCACCCGGGTGTAGAAGCGGTTGAACGCGCGCACCGCGTCGATGCGCTCCGGAGCTGTGACGGTCATCGACCCAGCCTCCAAATGCTTGACTGAGTCAACTATATCGGATCAGGCCTGGCCAGTCTCCAGCCGGCGGACCCGGTCGCCCTCGACGACGAAGGTCCACGACGTCCGCATCTCGCCGTAGGTGTCGTTGCGATAGCGGGCTATCAACGAACGCCCGTCGTCGGACTGCGACTCGACCTCCATGTGACCGTTCGAGTCGAAGATCTCCCGGCCGATCCAGTCGTGGAAGTCGCGCTCGGACCCGTCGTCGGACATCGTCGGATCGGAGGTGAACGACGCGAGGAAGGCCTCGCGATCGCCGGCGTTGATGGCGGTGGCCACCGACCGCACGATGGGATCGGACAGTTCGTCGATCGGGATCATCGGACCTCCTCGAGGCCGGGCGGAAACGGCGCGAAACCACTCTAGGTCGGCCCGCTATAGGGTCGAAGGGAACGTAAGTCAACAGAACAGGGGTGAACTGCTGTGTGCGGCATCGTGGTGATCCACGACGGCACCTCCTCGACAGAAGGCGACGACGCAGCGGACGGTGACACCGGGCCACGGATGCTCGCCCGATTGCGGCACCGTGGTCCGGACAGCGTCGACTCCCGCCGGGTCGGCCGGACCTGGCTCGGCCACACTCGGCTGTCCATCGTCGACGTGGCGGGCGGTGACCAACCGCTCGGCAATCCGGCGGGCACCCGATGGGTGGTCTGCAACGGCGAGATCTACAACCATCAGGAGCTTCGGGACTCCCTTCCCGGACCCTTCGTCACCGACTCCGACAGCGAGATCACCCTCCACGCCGTCGAGGCCTGGGGAGCCGATGCGATCCACCGGCTGCGCGGCATGTACGCCTTCGCCATCGCCGATCTCGACGGCGGGCTCCTCGCGGCCCGCGATGCACTCGGAGTCAAGCCGCTCTACTGGGCGCGAGCTGAGGGCCGCACCATCTTCGCCTCCGAGCTGGGCTCCTTCGATCCGGCCTGGCGACGCCACGTCGAGGAGTTTCCGCCCGGTCACTACTGGGGTCGCGACGAGGGGCTGGTCCGCTTCGCCCGTCCCGCCGCCGTCGAAGGTCAGTACGCCAGCCGGGCGGCTGCCCACGCGGCGATCAACGACACTTTGGTCGCCTCCGTACGCGCCCGGATGATGGCCGACGTGCCGATCGGAGTCTTCTTGTCGGGAGGGCTCGACTCGAGCCTGGTCGCCGCGATCATGGCGCGATGCGGCGCCGAGACCGGGCAGCGAGTCCGGTCGTTCGCGGCAGGTGTCGCCGGCAGCGCCGACCTCAAGGCCGCCCGCCGGGTCGCCGACCATCTCGGCCTCGAGCACCACGAGCGGATCTACGACGCCGGCGATGTGCTCGACGTCTTGCCGACGGTCATCCGGTCGATGGAGGCCTACGAACCGTCGCTGGTGCGCAGCGCGGTGCCCAACTATCTGCTCGCGGAGCTCGCAGCCGAGCACGTCAAGGTCGTCCTCACCGGCGAGGGCGCTGACGAGATCTTCGCCGGCTACGACTACCTGCGCGACTACGACGCCGACGACCTGCAGGCCGAGCTGACCCGCAGCGTCGAGGGACTCCACAACCTCAACCTGCAGCGCTGTGACCGCGTCACGATGGCGCACGGTCTCGAGGCGCGGGTTCCCTTCCTCGACCGCGACATGATCGCGACCGGCCGGCGGATCCCGATCGGCTGGAAGCTGCCGGGGGAGGAGGGCGAGGAGAAGCGCATCCTCCGCGAGGCGTTCGACGGCTGGCTGCCCGACGACATCCTCTGGCGCCGCAAGGAGCAGTTCGGCGACGGGAGCGGGACGGCAGCCGTGACCGCCGAGCTGGCCGACGCGTTGGTCCAGGAGCCCGATTGGGAGTCGGCCCGGGTGCCCGGCCTGGCGCCGCCGCGAAGCCTGGAGGAGCTGGCCTACCAGCGCATCTTCGCCGAGCATCTCGACGGAATACGCGCCGACCGGCTCCTCGGCCGGTTCGCGACGGCGTGACCGGGCGTCACCGGCTCAGGTGGCCGCCGGCGGAATGTTCTGGTTGAGCCGGAAGAAGTTGTCCGGGTCGTAGACCGCCTTGATCTGGGTGAGCCGGTCCCAGGTCGCGCCTGGGTAGGCGGCCCGCACCGCGTCCGGGCCGTCGTCGGCCAGGAAGTTGACATAGGCACCGGCGTCGTCCTGTCGCAGCTGCCCGGACACCTCGCTCACCCACTGCTCCCGGATCGGCTTGTCCTCCGGGCCCTCGTAGAAGCTGGCCACGTTGGTCATGATCTTCGAGTTGCGGTGCGCGAAGGCGGTCGCATCGACCGGCACCCGCGTGATCGCGCCGCCCATCGGCCGCAGCTGCACCGCGCGCATCGCCGCATCGGAGTTTTCGAGCTGGTCGACGATCATCGCGGCGACCTTGCTGTCGACCCGGTCGACGAACATCGTGCGCGCCACCGCAAGCGGGCGATAGTCCTCGTCGTCGGGCGGGTACATCCCCGGATAGGGCATCGGCTGCACCATGTCGGCCAGCGGCTCGCCGAGCGCACGGAACGGCGCGATGGCCTGCTCACCCTCCTCGACCGGCCCCGACCAGCACATCAGCGCCAGGATCGCCATCTTGCCGTGCTGCTCCTCGGGCACGAACGGCATCGGCGGCGCGGGCATCACGTTGCCGATCGCGCTGAAGTGCTCGGGAGCAGCCTCACAGGCAGCGATGAACCCCTCGACCGTCTCGGGCGTCGCGGGCAGCAGCATCATCCCGCCGACGATCTGGCCGAGCTCGTGGAGCCGGTAGCGGAACCGGGTCGCGACACCGAAGTTGCCGCCGCCACCGCGGATCGCCCAGAACAGGTCGGGATGGTTGTCCTCGTCAGTCACGATGACCTGGCCGTCGGCGGTCACGATCTCGGCGGCCAGCAGGTTGTCGATCGTGAGGCCGTGCACCCGCGAGAGGTAGCCGTGGCCACCGCCCAGAGTGATGCCGCCGATCCCGACCGAGCCGGTGTCGCCGAATCCGATCGCCAGCCCGTGCTCGGTCACAGCGCTGGTCAGCTCGGCAGCCTTGAGGCCGGTCTCGGCCCAGACCGTACGGCCGTCGGCATCGATCTCCACACCTTTCAGGTTGGCGAGGTCGAGGACGATGCCGTCGTCGACGACGCTGTGACCGGCGCCGCTGTGGCCGCCGCAGCGGACGGCGAGCGGCATCCCGCTCTCCCGCGCGAACCTCACCACCCGGGCAACCTCGGACGCATCTGTGGGTCGAACGATCACCGCCGGACGGCGGTCGATATGCCCCGCTACCACGGTGCGAGCCTTGTCGTAGCCTGCGTCGTCCGGAACGATCGATCGGCCCTCGAACTCTGATCGCAGCTGCGATATCCCAGCCGCCGGCGCTGACGTCATGGTGTCCCCTTCACGATCCCTGTGGTCATCTTCGACATGAAGCGGTCATGCTACGTACGGCCACCGACAGACCGCATCGCAATAACCGCCGTAGTCCTGACGATCGGCGTCCTCAGAGTGTGACCGCAGCCAGGCCAGGTAGCCGGAGGGTTACTCGTCGCTGGCGCCGTCGCGCGCCGGATCCGCCGGATAGACGCCCAGGATCTTCACGTCACGGGTGAAAAATCGCAGTTCCTCGAGGGCCAGCCGCAGTGACCGGTCTTCGGGATGCCCCTCGACCTCGGCCAGGAACTGCGTCGCGGTGAACTGCCCGTCGAGCATGTAGCTCTCGAGCTTGGTCATGTTGACGCCGTTGGTGGCGAAGCCGCCGAGCGCCTTGTAGAGCGCCGACGGCACGTTGCGTACGCGGAAGACGAAGGTCGTCATCGCCGGCCCGTTGTCGCGTGGCACCTCCACGAGATCGCGGGACAAGACGACGAATCGTGTCGTGTTGTGGTCCTCGTCCTCGACGTCGTCGGCCAGGATCCGCAGGCCGTACATCGCAGCCGCCACGGGGGAGGCGATCGCGGCCTGGGTCGGGTCGTCGGCGTCGGCCACCTCGCGGGCGGCTCCGGCGGTGTCGCCGGACACCACCGGGGTCAGGCCGAGCTTGCCGATGATGCCGCGACACTGGCCGAGGGCATGGACATGGCTGTGTGCGGTCGTGATCGTGTCGAGCGACGCGCCGGGACCTGCCATCAAGGCGTACGTGATCCGGAGGAAGTGCTCGGCGATGATGTGCAGGCCCGACGTCGGCAGCAGGTGGTGGATGTCGGCCACCCGTCCGGCGATGGAGTTGTCGATCGGGATCATCGCGAGGTCCGCCTCGCCGCTCTCGACGACGCCGACGACGTCCTCGAACGACGCACAGGCGATGGCTTCCCAGTCGGGGTAGTGCTCCAGGCACACGGCGTGGGAGTTGGCACCGGGTTCGCCCTGGTAGGCGATGCGTCCCGCGTTCACCTGCGCAGTCTTTCACGGCGTACGGCCGGGCCGACGTCGCCACCCGGCACTGCGAGGTGACGACGCCCGCCGTCGATCAGGTGACGAGTTCGGCGTCGAGCGCGGACAGGGTCTCGAGTCCGTCGTTGGCCGCGGCGTTGAGCTGCAGCAGCAGCGACGGGATCTCGGCGTCGGTCCAGCGATGCCCACCGATCGCGTCCGCCACGTCGAGCATCTCGCACGCGACTGCGTCGCGGGTCAGTTGATAGCCGGCGAGCGCGTCCCGCTCGTCGGCGCCGTCGACCACGACGTCGGCGACGGCGCGGGCGAGGAGTTCGGCGTCCCGGAACGCGTCGGTCAGCCCGTGGGAGGTGAGCGGGTCCTTGAAGTATCCGGCGTCGCCGACCAGCGCCCAGCCGGGTCCCCATGACCGGCGCAGATATCCGGGCCGTCCCCGAAAGGTCCGCAGGCTGCGGGGCGCCTCGGCGGCGGCCAGCCGGGGGAGGAGTCCTGGCGCCGACTCGGCGACGATCTCCTCGACGACCTGCATCCCACCGCGGCCGATCCGCTCCGGAGTCGCGGCGGCGAACACGCAGGCCTGACCGTCGTTGGTCGGGATGACACCAGACGCGGCGTCGGGCCGGAAGTTCCACTCGTAGCCGTCGGTCTCGAGGCCGGTCCAGTAGCCGTAGGTGCAGGAACTGCCCGCGGTGCCGACCTTCTCGTACGGCGCGTGAACGCGATCGGCGACGGTCGAGAAGATCCCGTCCGCGCCGACGACGACTCGCGCTCGCGCGCGGAACCCGCCGCCGCCCCGGATCCGGCCGGTGACGCCGGTGACGGCACCCAGCCGGTCTCGCTCGACGTCGGCCACCGCGACTCCGAATCGCAGTTCGGCACCGGCCGCGATCGCGGCGTCGACCAGGACCGAGTCCAGGAGCGTGCGCCGCGGCGCGTACAGGGCGTCGACCCCTTCGGTCGGCTTGATCGCGACCGGCACGACGTCGTCGGCGTATCGGAACGACGCGCGCCGGATCGCGGGTGTACCGGCGGCGACGATGCGGTCGAGCACGCCCCACCGCGACAGTTGGAGTACCCCGGCCCGCATCAGGGCATGGGTCGAGAGCGTGTCGCTTCCATAGCGGCTGCGATCGACGGCGAGCACCCGGAGCCCC
>JALDXR010000179.1:0-7086 GCA_032154865.1 Nocardioidaceae bacterium | reverse complement strand
GTCCCGGATCCGGCAGCATGCCAAGGACGTCGGCCTGATGCTCGACGAGGGCGCCACCGTCGAGGCACCGATGCCGCTGACCACGGTCCTGGCCGAGGTGCTCGAGCAGGCCGACCGGCTCGGCCTCTCCGACGCCGACAACTCCGCCGTCATCGCCGTCCTCCGCAACGCCGCCGACGGCTAGGCGCGTCGGTTTCCCATGAGCTCATGGGAAACTGCACGCCTCACGGGCTGCAACCCATGAGGCGTGACAGGATCCCATGAGGAGTGCGGCGCAACTCAGGGGCGGACGTCGAGCTCGCTCAGCACGGCGACCTGGATCGGTGAGGCGAGCAGCTCGGGGAGCTTGGCGCGGTACGCCTTGTAGTGGTCGGTCGCCCGATGCGCCTCCAACGCGTCCCCGTCGGTGTAGCGCTCGAAGAGGTGGAACCGGGTGCCGTCGTCGTCGGACTCGTACAGGTCGTAGACCTCGCAGCCGGGCTCCCGCCTGGTGTGCTCGACCATCACGTCAAGGGTGGCCCGAAGCTGCGGGACGCGCTCCGGACGGGGTGTGAAGCTGGCGAAGACAATCGCGGGCGAAGACGGCATCTGTACCTCCATCGACAGATCCCATAGAATACATCAGACCAGATGTCACAAGCGTCTGGACGCCAACCCGAGGGCGAGGTCATGGCGAGCCGCTATCCGGTGCCGGAGCTGCGTGCCTTCATCACCACTGCCCTCGCGTCCTGTGGAGTGCCGTCGGGCGACGCCAAGACGACCGCCTCCAGGATGCTCGACGCCGATCTTCGCGGCATGGGCGGTCATGGCATCCTGCGACTGCCCGGCTACGTCAACCGGGTACGCGCCGGCGGCTACAACCTCCATCCGGACATCCGAACCGTACGAGAGACGCCATCCTCCGCCCTGGTCGACGGTGACAACGGACTCGGCCAGGTCGTGATGACCCGGGTCGCGGAAACAGCGATCGACAAGGCGACCACGAGCGGACTCGCCTGGGTCGGAGTGCGCGGCTCCAACCACGCCGGCGCCGGCGGAGTGTACGCGGCGATGGCCCTCGAACACGACCTGATCGGGATCTACCTCGCCATCGGCAACGCCAACCACATGCCGCCATGGGGCGGGCTCGACATGCTCCTGAGCACGAACCCGATCGCGGTCGCCATCCCGGCCGACGAGGAGCCTTCACTCGTGCTCGACATGGCCACGACCCAGGTGTCGTACGGCCGGGTCAAGGTCGCTGCCGACCGCCACGAGACGATGCCCGAAGGCTGGATGGTCGATCGCCTGGGCAGCCCCCTCACCGATCCGACCAGGTCCAACGAAGGCTTCTTGGTTCCGATCGGGGGCTACAAGGGCTACGGGCTCAACCTCGTCATCGGTGCCCTCGCGGGACTGCTCAACGGGGCGGCGCTCGGTAGTGCCGTCGTCGACTTCAACAAGGACTTCGAGACGCCGACCAACACGGGGCACACGATGATCGCCGTGCGTCCGGACCTGTTCCAGCCCCTCGAGGAGTTCAAGGCCGCCATGGACCGACACATCCGCGAGCTCAAGTCGTCCACGCCGATGCCGGGGCAGCCACCGATCCGAGTGCCCGGGGACCAGACGCCGCGACGGATCGCCGACATGCGCGAGCACGGCATCCCGATCGCCGACGGCACGGTGCGACGCCTCGCCGACCTGGCCGACGACCTCGGCGTCGCCGACCACCCGTTCGCCGACCACTCCTCCGTGTCATGAGCCCCGACGACGGACCGGGTCGGCGACCTGGCACCAGAGCCGGACTCGGATCGTTCGGCCGGGTCCTGGTGATCCGGCTCGGTCCCGGCGAGGATGTCCTGCCCGCGATGGAGCGGCTGCTGCTCGACGCCGATCTGACCAGCGGCGCGATCGTGAGTGGAGTCGCCAGCCTGCAGCACGCGTCGGTACGCAACATCGTGCGGTTCCCCGACGCGTGGCCGATCCAGACCGGCGATCGGACCAGGACGACGGTCGCCGGACCGCTCGAGATCCTCGCCCTGCAAGGCAACATCGCGCCGAAGCCCGACGGCGGTCTGTTCATCCACTGCCATGCGGAGTTCTCGGTCGGGTCGCCCGCGGCGGTGACGTACGGCGGCCATCTGATCGAGAACACCATCGTCGGTACGACGTGCGAGATCTACATCGCCGAGATCGGTGGACTGGACGTACGCCGGATCGACGACCCGGACACGAAGACGCTCGAACTCGACATGGACCCGCCCCTGACGAGGAGGTAGCCAGATGCCGACCGTAGACGTGCTCATCGACGGCCACCCGCTTCGGACCGGCGAGGGGGTGGTGGGTTTCTGCTCGGCGGTGCTCATCGAAGGCGAGCGGCGGATCCTCGTCGATGTCGGTCACGTCGGTCGCCGGCTAGCCCTGCAGGCTGCGCTTGAACGCCGCGGCCTGACTCCCGAGGACATCGACGTCACCGTCATGACCCATGCCCACTGGGACCACGCGCAGAACTTCGACCTGTTCGATCACGCGCCGATGCTCATCCACACGGCCGAGCGGGCCTACGCGCAGAAGCCGCACCGCAACGACTGGGCGACGCCGCAGTGGACCGGCGCGATGATCGAGACGCAGTCCAGGATCGTCGAGGTCGACGAGGGCTACGAGATCGAGCCCGGCGTACGGATCCTGCATACGCCGGGACACTCACCGGGCTGCGTCTCCGTACTCGTCGAGACGCCGGACGGGATCGCCGCCGTCACGGGCGACGTACTGCATTTCGCGCAGGTGGCGCTGACCAAGCGCAATCCGCTGATCTTCTGGGACGAGGACGCGGCGCGTGCGAGCATCGAGCGAATCCTCGCCGAAGCCGACGTGATCTACCCCGGACACGACCGGCCGTTCCGGCTCGTCGGCGAGCAGATCGAGTATCAGCGTCCGATGCAGATGGTGCTGCAGGGGCTCGACCCGGACGACCCCGGACTCACCTGGGACCGCTCGCCGCGTGAGCAGTGGGTGATGCCGGGCATCGAGGAGCAGCGGCTGACGGTGACGTGAGAATCGACATCGTGGTGGTGATGACCCCCACGATGCCGATTCTCGGATCCGCGATCCGCTAGTTCCGTCGGGCCCGGCTGTCGTCGCGTCTGGCCTCGCTCAGCGGCTGCGCTGACGCCGTCGGTGCGACCCCAGTCGGCGCGGCGCCACCGGGTGTGACCGCGGCTTCGGCCGCCGCGGCGGCGGCGTCGGCCTGTCTGGCCTGGACGCCGGACAGCTCACGCAGCGGCAGGTCGGGCAGGAAGGACACCACGAGTACGCCCAGCAAGAGCACCAACGCACCGAGTACGAACACCAGGTCCATCGACTCGGAGAAGCCGACCTTGAACGGATGAGCGATCTCCGGCGCGAGCTGGTTGATGAACGACGAGTCCTGCAGCGCGTTGCTGTTCTGCAGCGCCTGGATCTGCTCGGGATGCGCCTGCGCCGCCGCCTGGAACGCCGCCGTGCCGCGAGCCTCGGTCAGTGCGTCCGCGATGTTGTTGCCCACCGTGCTGAACAGCACCGCGAGGAACACCGCCGTGCCGAGGGTGCCGCCCATCTGACGGAAGAACGTCACCGACGACGTCGCGACACCGATCTCGCGGGGGCTCACCGCGTTCTGCACGGCTTGGATGATCGGCTGCATGTTGAGACCGAGGCCGACGCCGAAGACCGGCATGATCAGCATGGTCTGCCACAGCGGGGTGTCCGCGCCGACGTAGTGGAACAGCACCAGGCCCACGACCATCAGCGAGGAGCCGATCACCGGCCACTGCTTGTAGCGGCCCGTATGCGAGATCGCGAAGCCGGACCCCATCGAGCCGGCCAGGATGCCGACGACCAATGGGATGGTCTGGAGGCCCGCCTCGGTGGGCGTGGATCCCTTGACGATCTGGAGATAGAGCGGCAGCACGATCAGGGCGCCGAACATGCCCATTCCGACGATCAGGCTGCTCGCGCTGGAGATGCCGAACGAGCGGTTCTTGAACAGCCGCAGCGGCAAGATGGCCTCGTCCTTGTACGCGCGTTCGATGAGCAGGAATGACGTGAGGCCGATCGCACCGATGACGAAGCAGGCGATCGACCGGCCTGAGGACCAACCCCAATCGCGTCCCTGTTCGGCGACGGTCAGCAGCGGCCCAAGAGTGACGAGCAGCAACAGCGCCCCGGGCCAGTCGATCCGATGTGGCAGCCGGGTGTGCGGCAGGTGCAGGACCCTTGCGACGACGATGAACGCCGCGATGCCGACCGGCACGTTGATGTAGAAGATCCAGCGCCAGCCCGAGATGCCGAACAGCTGGTCGGTTCCGGCGAAGAAGCCGCCGACCAGCGGGCCGAGCACGCTCGAGGTGGCGAAGACGCCCATGAAGATGGCCTGGTAGCGCGACCGCTGACGCGGCGGCACGATGTCGCCGATGATCGCGAGCGCGAGCGACATGAGTCCGCCGGCGCCGAGTCCTTGGATGGCCCGGAACGCGGCCAGCTCGTACATCGAGCTCGCCATGCCACACAGAATCGAACCGCCGACGAAGATCGCGATCGCGACCAGGTAGAACGGGCGGCGCCCGTAGATGTCGGACAGCTTGCCGTACAACGGTGTCGAGATCGTCGACGTGATCAGGAACGCGGTCGTCGCCCACACCTGGAGCTCGAAGCCCTGCAGCTCGTCGGCGATGGTCCGGATCGCGACGCTCACGACGGTCATGTCCAAGGCCGCGAGGAACATGCCGAGCATCAGGCCGGACAGGATGGTGAGGATCTGGCGATGGGTGAAGCCGCCATCGGCACCAGCGGGCGCGCGAGAGTCGTTGGCTGCTTCTGACGTCATGTGGCCACCTTTCGTGGGTCGAGGACCTCGGACCGTACGGAGGGGCGATCCGCCTCGGCGTCGAGGGCGTCGGTGAGCCGGCCCATGAGCTCGGCCAGCCGGCGTACGTCGTCGTCGTTCCACTCGGCCAGGGCCGACGTGAAGAACTCTTCGCGTTGCTTGATCAGGTCCTGGACGGTCTGCTCGCCCTCGTCGGTCAGGGCGAGCAGGGAGGCCCGGCCGTCGGTGGGATCCGGCTCCCGGCGGAGCAGGCCCTGCGTCACCAGTTCGGCGGTCTGCCGGCTGGCGGTCGACGCGTCGATGTAGCAGGCGGCGGCGAGGTCGGCCAGCCGGAGCGGGCCGCGATGCCGAACGGCGAACAGGAGCCAGTTGGACGACCGCGGCCGGGGCGCGTCCTGTGGCCGCTGGCCGAGTCGATGGATCAGTCGCTTGAGCCGCACCATCTCGTTGATGACGCGCTCGATGTCGGGTTTCGCCGTCGCCATGGTTCCCATTCACGTGTAGAACACAACTACATGTAGTCTACAACTATCTGTCGCTCACTCACGTCCCGGTGGGATCTTTTCCGCCGGATCGGCCGCCGAGCCGTAGGAACGGCGCGCATGGCGGTGCGGAACTGAAAGGATGGGCGGGTGGCCACGACCGTCGTTCCGACGTCGGTACACCTGCGTGAACAGAACGCCGGTGAGTGGGAGAGCGCCTTCGAGCATCCGCTGATCGCCGGCAGCGCCGACGGCACCATCGACGACGCCGTGTTCGAGCGCTGGGTCGTCATGAACATGGAGTTCATGCGGACGTACCGCCGCTTCTTCATCGTGATGGGCACGTTGGCGCCGGACACCCGCTCCAGCACCGTGATGGTCAAGGGCCTCCAGTCGACCGACTACGAGATCGACGAGTCCGAGCAGTACATCGAGCAGCGCGGCCTGACTCCGACGCTGGAGCCCTCGGCGCAATCCATGGACTACACGTCGTTCGTCATGGCGTCCGCGGCGCAGGGGTGGGCCCGCGGCCTCGTGGCGGCGTACGGGATCGAGCAGCTCTACTACGACGCGTGGGCCTTCGTACGCCGCCAGGTCACGTCGGAGCATCGGTTCTGGCGGTTCATCGACCTGTGGAGCAACGAGTTCCAGCGTCGCTACTCACTGGACCTTGCTGGCCTGGTCGACGCGGTCCCCGTCACGACCGAGATCGACCGCATCTTCCGCAGCGTCACGCGCCTGGAGCGACTCAGCTGGGACGAGGCCTGCGACATCGACGGCAGCGCCGAGTAGCCAGCAGTCGGACCGCTCTGGAAGGCAGTTGCGGCGCCCCGCAGAATGGAGGCATGTCGTTTCTTCTCCGCGTGGAGCTGCCGGACGTGCCGGGTTCGCTCGGCGCATTGGCGACCGCGATCGGCTCGGCCGGGGGTGACATCGAGGCGATCGAGATCGTCGAGCGCAGTGGCGACGGCATCGCGCTGGACGACGTACTCCTCGAGCTGCCTCCGTCGACCCTGCCCGACAAGATCGTGTCCGCGTGTCAGCGGCTCGACGGCGTACGGGTCAAGTGGATCTCGCGGTACGCCGCCGGCGCCAGTCTGCGCATGGACCTTGAGGCCGTCGAGGCGCTGACGGCCAATCCCAAGCGCGCCTACGAGGAGCTTGTCGACGTCGTACCCGCGACGTTCCGCGGTGATTGGGCGATGGGGCTGCGTCAGGGAGACGAGGGGCCGGTGCTGGTGCGCGCGACCGAGGCTGCGCCGGACTTGCCCGACCAGTCCGATCGCTGGCTCGGCATCGAGCGGGCGCAGCGACTCGAGGCGGTGCCCGGATGGAACAGCACGGTGCTCGCCGCCGCGCCGCTGGAGGGCTCGGGCGAGATCGTCGTGTTCGGTCGCCGTGGCGGACCCGAGGTGCTCGACTCCGAGCTGGCTCGACTCGGCCACCTCGCCGTCCTGGCCGCCTCCGTCCGCAACACTTGACGGTCCGCCACGCACCCCTCATCCAACGACGATCCGCCACTCCGACAGCGACCATCCGTCACTCGGACAGCGACCATCCGTCACTTAGACAGTGACCGTCCGCCACTCGTGGACGAGGACGATCAGGTCCTCGGTCGTCGCGGCATGCGCGATCGCGTTGGTTGGCACGAAATGCTCAGACTCATAGAGCGCTCGGCTCGGACGTTGTCCGGCTTGACGTCGAGCCAAACCCGGTGCGCGCCGGTCGCATACGCCCGGCTGGTCATCGCCGCAGCAA
>JALDXR010000002.1:0-25452 GCA_032154865.1 Nocardioidaceae bacterium | reverse complement strand
GTTTCATGAGCAGACCCAGAGGCGCGAGTTAAGGAATCCTGGGACGTTGGTCCCGAGCCGGTCGTGTTTGTCACCGTTACGTGGAATGGTGTCGGCCATGACCCACGACCCGCGGGCAGGATGGCTCGCTTTCGATGTCTATCTACGGTTGATCCGGGCCGACTCGGACCGGTTCGCCGAAGTGGGTCGGCTCGGGTTGGAGGCCGCCGTCCCCACCTGCCCCGACTGGACCGTTTCGGATCTGCTGGTCCACACCGCGCACGTCTACCTGCACAAGGTGGCGTGGTTGCGCAGCGGCTCACGACCGGATCCGTGGCCACCGCCCGAGCTCGGGGGGCGGGAGCCGCTCGGACTGTTCGACGAGGCGACGACCACCCTCCTGACCGACCTGGAGTCGCGCAACCCCAACGATCCGGCCGAGACCTTCTGGGAGCCGGAGCAGAGCGTCGGCTTCTGGTATCGCCGGATGGCGCTGGAAGCGGCCGTCCACCGCTACGACGCCGAGCTGGCCCACGACGTGCCGACGGCCATCGACGGCCCGCTGGCGACCGACGGCATCGACGAGGCGCTACGCGTGATGCTTGGCGGAGCGTGGTGGCAGAAGTTCGACACCGCTGAGCCGCTCGACAACCGGGTCCGCGTGACCAGCGGCGGGCGGTCCTGGACCGTCACCGCCGATCTCCGCTCGGTCACGATCGTGGAGGGCGACACCGATGACGTGCCCGCCGAGATCGCGGGCACTCCGGAGGACGTCTTCTTGTGGGTGTGGGGTCGCCGGGACGCCGACTCCTTGGCCGTTACCGGCGACCAGGAGCTGGCCGCAGCGTTTCGCCGGCGGCTCGCCGAGACGATGGGATAGCCCGGCCGTGGCCGATAGCGTGACGGCGTGCGTGTGTTCACCGCGCTCTATCCGTCGCCGGCGGCCCTGGCCGATCTGGATCGGGTCCTGGACCCGTTGCGTCGCCGGCATGACGATCTGACCTGGACCCGGTCGGAGCAGTGGCATCTCACGCTCACCTTTCATGGCGACCTCGACCCGGACCGCCTGGAGCGGTTCGATCGCGTGGTGGCCCGCTGTGCTTCGGTCCGCCCGGCGACGTCCGCGCGGCTCAGCGGTGGCGGCGGGTTCCCGTCCATCACGAGGGGCCGGATGCTGTGGGCTGGAGTCGAAGCGGCCGACGAGAGGCTGGTCGAGCTGCAACGCAACCTGGCGGCCCGGCTGCGCAAGAGTGGCTGGGACGTCGACCGTCGGCGGTATCGGCCGCATCTGACCCTGGCGCGGTCCCGCCGGCGCCGCGACCTGAGCCCGATGGTGGACGCGCTCGACGGCTATCACGGGCCGGATTGGGCAGTCGATCGGATCGTCGTCGTCGTGTCCCGGCCCGGGGACGTGGGGCGTTTCCGCCACGAGCGGCTGGGCGAACATCTCCTGCGCTCGGAGGTCTAGGGTGACGCCGTGCATCCGCGATACCGCCGCCTGATCATCCCGGTCCTGCTCGCGGCGCTGTTGGTGATCGTGGTGGTCGCCGCCCTCCTCGGCTAGCGGCCGGGTTCGCTCTCCCAGCCGTCTGGCAGGCTTGTTACGTGCCAGAACCCCTTGCCCCGGCGCTGTCGCGCCTGCGTACCCAGTTGCTCGACACCGAGCACCTGGTGCGTGCGATCGGCTCGGGTCGACGGCGCGGCGAGACTCCCCGATGGCGACGGGTCGAAGTACGCCCGGTCGACCTCGCCGCCGGCGACTACCTGCAGATCACGACGTACGACGACACCCAGGCGTTCACGCGCAACCTGCCCGCCGGCGACGACGTCGATGCCGCCGTGAGCGAGCTGCTGGACGAGCCGTTCGGCAACTGGCATGTCGAGACCGACGACGAGGTGACGCAGCTGCGGGTGACCAAGAAGGGTCAGGCGCAGGTGCACGTGAGTGCCCGCGGTGGCGGCGCGTCCACTCGCCGACACGATCGGCCCAAGCAGCGGTTGCTCGACAGCTCCGATCCGTACCTGCGTACCGTCGGCATCACCAACCCCGACGGCACGGTGAAGCCGTCGATGCAGGCGAAGTCCCGCCAGATCGAGGAGTTCTGCCGGATCTTGGCGGCCGCACTCGACGGCGCGCTTGACGCCGGCCACGTCCGCCAGCCGACGCCGGACGCCCCGTTGCGCGTGGTCGACCTCGGGTGCGGCAACGCCTACCTCACGTTCGCGGCCTACCGCTGGCTCACGGCGGTTCGAGGTCTCCCGGTTCGGGTCCTCGGCATCGACGTCAAGGAGCAGGCTCGGCGACGCAACAGGGAGCTCGCGGCCGAGCTCGGCGCCGGCGAGGAGCTCCGCTTCGTCCGTGACGACATCGCGAAAGCTGTCGTCGACGACCAGCCCGACGTCGTGCTCGCGCTGCATGCCTGCGACACGGCGACCGACGACGCTCTGGCCCGGGCCGTCGAATGGGAGGCGCCGCTGGTCCTGGCCGCGCCGTGCTGCCACCACGATCTACAGCGCCGACTGCGCGCGGCTCCGACGCCGAGCCCGTTCGGCCTGGTGACCCGATACGGCATCCTGCGTGAGCGGTTGGCCGACACGCTGACCGACGCGATGCGGGCGGCGCTCCTGCGGCAGCACGGTTATCGGGTCGAGGTCGTCGAGTTCGTCGCGTCGAAGCACACGCCGCGCAACACCCTGCTGCGCGCGGTACGCACCGGCTCGAGGGGCGATTCCGACGTCGCGACGGAGTACTCCCGGCTCACCGAGCAGTGGGGAGTGCGGCCCCGGCTGGCCGAACTGCTGGAGGACGCTTCGTGAATCGGGTACGGATCGCCGCCGCTGCCGTGGCGGTGGCCGGCGCGGCGTTCCTCGTCGGCCCGGTGCCACCGGCGTCCGGAGACGATGACGTCATCGCGACGATCACCGACGAACGGATCGGCGAGTCGAGTGCGCTCGTCCAGAGCACCGTCGATCCCGACCTGGCGTACACGATCAACGACTCGGGCAACGACACCGTGGTCTACGTACTGCAGCTCGCCTCCGGTGAAGTGGTCGGTACGGCCACCCTCGATGTCGACGCGGAGGACACCGAGGCGATGGCGATCGGCGCCGACGACCGCCTCTACGTGGCCGACATCGGCGACAACGACGCGGAGCGCTCCTCGGTCGCGCTGTATGCCATCGACCAGCCGCGGCCCGGTGACGTGACCGTCACGCCCGACGTGTTCGAGGTGCGCTACAGCGACGGACCGAGCGACGCCGAGACGCTCCTGGTCGATCCCGCCACGGGCCGGATGTCGATCGTCACCAAGAGCCTGCTCGCCGGCGGCATCTATCGGCTGCCGAACCCGTTGCATGGCGACCGGGTCAACATCGCCCGCCCGATCGACGTCTCCACGCCGGGCATGGTCACCGACGGGGCCTACCTTCCCGACGGCGAGGGAGTGCTGCTCCGGACGTACATCGACATCGCCGTCTACGCCGTTCCGAGCTGGCACGAGCTCGGCTCGATCGACACGCCGCGGATGCCCCAGAGCGAGTCACTGGCGATGTGGGACGACGGCCGGTCGGCGCTGGTGGGCACAGAGAAGCTGCCGTCTCCGATCATCGAGGTGCGGATCCCACGGCACGAGTGGCGCCGGATGCATGCCGGGCCGGACCGCGACATGTCCGGATCACCGCCGTCGCCGGTGGCGTCGACACGTGCCGAGGAAGCCGACGACGACGGGATCGACCGCGCTTGGGTGCTGGTCTCGGGAGCCGCGCTCGTGCTGCTCGGTGGGGCCTGGCTGTCGGCGCGAATGGCGCGGCGTCGCCGGAAGCCGGATCAGAGCCGCTCGACGATGTAGTCGATGCTCGCTGTCAGGGCCTCGACGTCGGCCGGATCGACAGCGGGATACATCCCGACCCGGAGCTGGTTGCGGCCGAGCTTGCGGTACGGCTCGACGTCGACGATGCCGTTGGACCGCAGGGTCGACGCGACCGCTCGGGCGTCGACGCCCCGGTCGAAGTCGATCGTCCCGACCACGAGCGAACGGTCGGCTGCCTCGGTGACGAACGGCTTCGTGTACTTGGTGCGCTCGGCCCAGCCGTACAGCCGCTCGGAGGAGTCAGTCGTCCGGTTCACGGCCCACTTCAAGCCGCCCTGCTCGTTGAACCAGTCGACCTGCTCGGCCATGAGGAACAGCGTCGTCAGCGCCGGCGTGTTGTAGGTCTGGTATTTCGCCGAGTTGTCGATCGCGACCGACAGGTCGAGGAAGGCCGGGATCCATCGGCCGTTGGCCGCGATCTGGCCGACCCGCTCGATCGCGGCCGGTGACAGGATCGCGATCCAGAGACCGCCGTCGGAGGCGAAGCACTTCTGCGGTGCGAAGTAGTAGGCGTCGACCTGGTTGAGATCCACCGGCAGCCCGCCGGCGCCCGACGTCGCGTCGACGAGCACCAAGGCGTCGTCGTTGGCGCCTTCGACCCGGCGCACCGGCGCCATGACCCCCGTCGACGTCTCGTTCTGCGCCCAGGCGTACGTATCGGCGTCCTTCTCGGCGTACGGCTCGGGTCGGCTGCCGGGCTCCGCGTCGACGAACGTGGGCTCGAGGAGGAACGGCGCCTTGTCGGCGGCCTGGGCGAACTTGGACGAGAACTCGCCGAAGGTCAGGTGCTGCGAGCGCACCCGGATCAGGTTGAAGCAGGCGATGTCCCAGAAGGCCGTCGCGCCGCCGTTGCCCAGCACGATGCGATAGCCGTCCGGCAGGTCGAACAGCTGGGTGAGACCACCCTGGAGGCGACCGACCAGACTGCGTACGGGCGCCTGTCGATGCGACGTGCCCAACACGGCCCGACCCTTCGACGCGAGGGCGTCCAGCTGCTCGTTGCGGATCTTGGACGGTCCGGATCCGAACCGGCCGTCTCGGGGCTTGATGCTGTCGGGAAGGGTAATGACGTCGCTCACGCGTACCTCACACTGTCGAGGGTCGAGCCGGCGACCACGGTGTCGGCGGCGCCATTCTGTCAGGCTGAGCGCCGGTACGAAATCGGGGTCCGCCGGCCGGTCGGAGCAGGTCAGCCCGGTTCGGGACCCGCACTCCCGCGCGGCTCGATCAGCCCGTCCGGGTGCCCGTGGCCCACGCCGGATTCCAGCCCTCGACCGCCTCGGCCGGGCGGCTGGCCGGACCGGCGTACCGGGCGCTCGGACGCACCAGCCGCCCGGTGCGTTTCTGTTCCAGGATGTGGGCCGCCCAGCCGCCGGTGCGGGCGCAGGTGAACATCGCGCTGAACATGTGGGCCGGGACGTCGGCGAAGTCGAGCACGATCGCCGCCCAGAACTCGACGTTGGTCTCGAGCACCCGATCGGGTCGCCGCTCGCGAAGCTCGACGAGTGCAGCCTCCTCGAGTGCCTCGGCGACCTCGTAGCGCGGTGCCCCGAGCTCGCGAGCGGTGCGTCGCAGCACACGCGCCCGTGGGTCCTCGGCCCGATAGACCCGGTGGCCGAAGCCCATGAGGCGTTCGCCGGCGTCGAGCACCGACCGGACGTACCCCGCCGCGTCTCCGGAGCGCTCGACCTGCTCGATCATGTGCAGCACTCGGGCCGGCGCCCCGCCGTGCAGCGGACCGGACATCGCCCCGACCGCGGCCGACATGCTGGCCGCGACGTCCGCGCCGGTCGACGCGACGACCCGGGCGGTGAAGGTCGACGCGTTCATGCCGTGCTCGGCGGCCGACGTCCAGTAGGCGTCGATCGCACGTACGTGGGCCGGATTCGGGTTGCCCCGCCATCGGGTCAGGAACCGTTCGGTGATCGTCGTCGCCTGGTCGACGTCGGCCTGCGGAACCATTGGGAGCCCGACCCCTCGAGCCGCTTGGGCCACGTAGGACAGCACCATCACCGCACAACGCGCGAGGTGTTCACGAGCCTCACTGTCGTCGATGTCGAAGAGCGGGCGCATCCCCCAGGCCGGTGCCAGCATCGCGATCGCGGCCTGCACGTCGACCCGGATGTCTCCGGAGTGCACCGGAATCGGGAACGGCTCGGCCGGTGGCAGGCCGGGCTCGTAGCAGCCGTCGACGAGAAGGCCCCACACCTTCTCGAACGGGACCCGGCCGGCCAGGTCCTCGATGTCAACCCCCCGATAGCGCAGTGCCGAGCCGGCCTTGTCCGGTTCGGCGATCTCGGTCTCGAATGCCATCACCCCTTCGAGACCAGCCTTGACCTCCGGCATCGCGCCACTCCCTTGTCCGCCTTGTCGCGATGATCGTCCGGGACATCCTGACCGACGCGATCGGGTCGGTCCAGGGGCTTTGGTCGCATTCGCGCCGTGGGCGGGGGTGTGGTCGGGCCGGCGCTGGGCGGGGCAGTGACCGGCGCTGGGCGGGGAGGTGTTGGCGCAAAGTCGCACCAACTCCGCCGCAGAACTGCGGGTTCGCGCCAACACATCGGGGCGGGGCGGCTAGCCTCGGGCCGTGAACGCGGATCGCCTGGCTCGGCTGCGATCGGAGTATGCCGACGAGGGCCTCGACGAGTCGATCGCCGGCGACGACCCGATCGCGTTGTTCGCCCGGTGGCTTGACGAGGCCGTCGCCTCGGGCCTGCACGAGCCGAACGCCATGGCATTGGCGACGGCCGGTCGCGACGGGGGCCCGACGGTACGGTTCGTGCTGCTCAAGGGATTCGACCGGCGCGGCTTCTGCTTCTACACCAACTACGAGTCGCGCAAGTCGAGGGAGCTCGAGGCGGAGCCCCGGTGCGGGCTGGTGTTCGCGTGGCATCCGATGGGTCGCCAAGTACGGGTCGACGGCGTCGCGTCGCGGTTGTCGGCGTCGGAGTCCGATGCCTACTTCGCGCTTCGGCCCCGCGAGTCGCAGCTCGGCGCGTGGGCGTCGCCGCAGTCGCAGGTGGTTGCGGACCGGGCGGAGTTGGATCGGGCCTACGCCGCCGTCGGGTCCCGGTTCGCCGCAGCCGACCCGATCCCACGACCACCACATTGGGGTGGGTGGCGCGTGGCGCCGACGGCGGTGGAGTTCTGGCAGGGGCGCACCGGCCGGATGCACGACCGGCTGCGGTACGAGTGGGCCGACGGGGTGTGGACGCGATCCCGGTTGGCGCCGTAGGGCGTACCTGGAGGGGAGCTTGCGTGCCGTGGGTCTGGACGACCCCGGACATGTAACGACCCGCAGGGTTTGCGGGCACGACAGCGTTCGCAGCCGTGACTGCACCGATCGGACTAGGTTCGGCCCCTGCGGGTCGGGTGACTGCCTGGGTTTGCGCTACCGCTACCGCGGTGAACCCACGCAGCGGCGGCTAGCGGACAGCCACCTCACGAGTCCAAGAGTCATACATGTACTGGACCACCTCCTTCCCGTGTACGCCCGACGCTACGGCTCCGACCGTCGCCGCACAAGGGATTTGGCTGGTGTCGTTGCTGCTGGCCGATCGGCCTCTGAGCTTGCGCGATTGTGCCCCGGTCGACTCCGAACGAGTGCGTCACCCGGCCCGGAACCACCCCGCCGCATCCGGCGCCAGTTCGCCGTCCGACACGGCCCCGGGACCGCTGGTCAGGATCGGCTCACCGAGGTCGTCGACCGGCACGGCGGCGACGCTGCAGTTGACGACGCACACCAAGGCCGGCTGGTCCGGCGTCGCCGCCGCGCGGGCGAAGGCGAACACGTCAGCATCACCACGGTCGACCAGCGTGACCCGATCACCGAGGTGCGGCAGCAGCGACCGGCGTTGTTGCAGAGCGGACCGATACAGGGTCAGGGTCGAGTCCGGATCGTCGTCCTGGGACGCGACCGACAGGTTTTCCCAGACCGACGCCGGTTGGGGCAGCCAGGGCACCGATCCGGCGGGTCCGAAGCCGAAGGGCGGCTCGTCGCCGGCCCATGGCATCGGGATCCGGCAGCCGTCCCGGCCGACGCCGCCGCCGCGCCGCCAGGTCGGGTCCTGGCGATCCGACTCGGCGACGTCGACCTGCGACAGGCCCAGCTCGTCGCCCTGGTAGACGTAGGCCGATCCGGGCAGAGCTAGCATCGCTAGCGCTGCTGCTCGTGCCCGCGACACACCCGCTGGCCCACCCCCATAACGGGTCGCGGCCCGGATCACGTCGTGGTTGGCCAGCACCCAGGTCGGTGAGGCGTCGACCGGCTCGACCGCGGCGAAGGTGTCGACCAGGACCGTGCGGAACTGCGCGGCCGACCAGTCGGCCTGCAGCCAGAGGAAGTTGAACGCCTGCTGCAGTTCGTCGGGGCGGACGTAGCGCGCGATCGCCTCGGCGGTCGGTACCCAGGCCTCGGCGATCGCCATCCGGTCGCCTTCGTAGGACCGGAGCACCCGGTGCCACCGCTGATAGACCTCGTGGACCGCGGGCTGGTCCCAGTAGGGCCGCGCGGCCAACGCTTCGGCGCTGAGACCGGTCGGGCTCAGGTCGTCCGCCCCGCGGAGCGTCTCGTACTCGACGTCGGGCAGCCCCGGTGCCTTGGCCAGGCCGTGCGCGACGTCGATGCGGAATCCGTCGACTCCGCGGTCGAGCCAGAACCGCAGGATCGACTCGAACTCGTCGCCGACCGCGGGGTTTTCCCAGTTGAAGTCCGGCTGTCCCGCGTCGAAGAGGTGGAGGTACCACTGGCCGTCGTCGACCTGGGTCCAGGCCGGACCCCCGAAGACCGACTGCCAGTTGTTCGGCGGCTTGCCACCGTCGGGCCCGCGGCCGGCGCGGAAGACGTATCGATCGCGCTCGGGGCTGCCCGGCGCGGCCGCTAGCGCCGCCTGGAACCACTCGTGCTGATCCGACGAGTGGTTGGGCACGATGTCGACGATCATCTTCAACCCCAGCTCGTGGGCGCGGGCCAGCATCGCGTCGAACGTGTCCAGCGAGCCGAACAGCGGATCGACATCGCGGTAGTCGGCGACGTCGTAGCCGTGGTCGGCCTGTGGCGAGCGGTAGAACGGCGTCAGCCAGAGGGCGTCGACGCCGAGTTCGGCGAGGTACGGCAGCCGGTCGGTGATCCCGGCGAGGTCGCCGATGCCGTCGCCGTCGGAGTCGGCGAAGCTGCGGACGTAGATCTGGTAGCACACGGCATGCCGCCACCAGGGGACGTGGGTCATCGTGAGCCTTCCGATTACGGGGCGGGCGTGAGGGCGGTCAGCTGAACCTCGCCGGATCGATGGCGATCCAGACGTGGACGGCGGTGCCGATCACGCGACCGCCGGAGTCGTACACCGTACTCGCGGTGGACGTCTTGCGGCCGTCGACGCCCAGCAGCCGGCCTACGGCGATGTGGGTCTCGCCGGCGACCGGACGGGCGTCGACCTGCGCGGTCATCCGGCCGAGCACCATCGGGCGTCCCTCCAGATCGCCGGTCCATCCGCCGGGACAGTCCAGGGCGGCCCAGACGTACGCCGGATCGAGTCGCCCGTCCGGTCCGGCCATCGCGGGATGTGGGATCCAGGTGCAGGCGGTGCGCCCGGACCCGAGCGGTCCGGGGAACACCCGCATTCCGTCACCCTCGGTGCGAGCCGTACCGCACGTGAAGCACTCGGGGAACGGATGGTTCCGGAAGCCCGCGTAGTCGCGCTCGGCACGGTGAGCAGCTTCGACGTCGACCGGGGAGACCGGGTCCGACAGCGTGCCGGCGACGGCTTCGGCCACGACACCGCCGTCTGCGGCGAGCAGTCGAGTGTCGTCGCCGTCGGTGTCGACGGTCAGGGGTGTGTCCAGTGGCGGCGGTCGCCGGAGCGTGACCTGGATCGGTCCGTCGCCAGCGGCGGCGAGATGACGCTCGGCAAGCCGGCCCGCGGTCCAGCCACCGTTTCCCGACCCGGTCGGGCCCCGGAAGCGCCGCTCGATCCGGATCTCGCCAGCCATGGGTCTCCTCCACGCGGGACTTGCGCCGTGGTCGCTATCGCAGCCCGCGAACGCCGTCGTTCGTGGTTTCAGTGTGCCAAGGCCGCGGCGGCGACCTGGAGATCGCGTACGAGTGCGGCGTAGGCGGTGTCTTGGTCGTCGGCTCGCAGTACGGCCGACGGATGGACCGTGCCGAGCATCCAGCCGGCCCGTACCTGCGCCGGATCGTCGAAGCGCGGCGAACGCGGGTAGAGGATGCCCCGCTGCCGGGTGATTCGGAACTCCGGACCGAACAGGGCGCGACCGGCGGTGGCGCCGAGGCAGACGAGCACCTCCGGATCGACAGCGGCGAGCTCGGCGACCAGCCACGGTCGGCAGGCCGCGATGTGCTCCGGCGCCGGAGTCTGGTGCAGCCGCCGCTTCGGAGTCGGCTTGAACCGAAAGTGCTTCACCGCATTGGTCACGTAGCAGTCGGCCCGGTCGATCCCGGCTTCGGCCAGGGCCCGATCGAGCAGTTGGCCCGCCGGCCCGACGAACGGCGTCCCCTGCCGATCCTCAGCGTCACCAGGCTGCTCACCCACGAACGCGATCCGCGCGATCGGCGACCCCGTCGAGAACACCGTCTGTGTAGCCGCCGCATGCAACTCACACCCCCGACACTCGCGCGCGGCAGCGCGAAGCTCATCCACCCCCGCCCCAACCCCCACCCACCGACCCGCCCCCGCGTCCCTCACCTCACCCATGCGCCGACCCTACGGGGGCCAGCCGTGGGTGGAGACGCCAACCAGGCGGGCCGAGGTTGCCCGGATATTCGGCGAGCGTCCGTGGATGGGCCTGGCCGCCGAGCGAGGCACGAGCGAGGCTGGTTGGACCGAGCCGAACATCCGGGCAACCTCGGCGACGCCCGCCGGGAGCATGGCAGCCGGACGCGGCGGGACCCCGTCGGCGGGATCGGCAAGAATGGGTGATGTGAGCGACCTGATCGACACCACTGAGATGTACCTCAAGTCCATCTATGAGCTGCAGGAGGAGGGCATCGTCCCGTTGCGGGCTCGGATCGCCGAGCGGCTGCACCAAAGCGGCCCCACCGTGAGCCAGACCGTGGCCCGGATGGAGCGGGACGGACTGCTGACGGTCGAGGGAGACCGTCACCTCGAGCTGTCCGACGAGGGGCGCCGGCTCGCGATGCGGGTCATGCGCAAGCATCGGCTGGCCGAGCGGTTGCTCACCGACGTCATCGGTCTCGACATCGAGCTGGTTCACGACGAGGCGTGCCGGTGGGAGCACGTCATCTCCGAGACGGTCGAGCGCCGACTGGTCGAGCTGCTCAACCATCCGACGGAGTCTCCGTACGGGAACCCGATCCCCGGCCTCGACGAGCTCGGCGAGGCGTCCGAGGGCGAGGAGTTCCTCGACGGTGTGATCACGCTGACCGATGCGGTCAAGGGTGAGTCGGAGCCGGTCCGGGTCGTCGTACGCCGGATCAGCGAGCCGCTGCAGACCGATCCGACCGTGATGGCGGTGCTGCGCCGGGTGGGTGCGCTGCCGGAGCAGGTGCTGCTGGCGTCCTCCGGTCCGGAAGGGGTCATCATCGCTCGCGGTGGCGAGACCGCAGAGCTCGACGACGACGCGGCTGTGCATGTGTTCGTCCGTGCGTTCTGAGCTCAGCACTATGCGTTACCTGGTCATTTCGGCCCTTGGACAGCCACAATTGGATGGAATGGATGTCCGTGCCTGAGAGAATGGATCGCCCGCGTCCGAGTGACGTCTAGTCCCAGATCCACCTAGAGTAAAGCCGTTATTACGCCGCGTGGGGAGGGCCAAGGTGACAACAGTTGCGCCGACCCGCGCAGCGCCCTGGTTCGACCGCGCCGTGATCGCCGCGGGCGTCATCGTGGCGATCGGCTCGTTGGCGATCGCGTTTCTGGGCGACTGGGACATGCCACCGTCCTACTGGCTCGCCGTCCCGGCGGCCGTCCTGATCAGCCGATTCCCGATCCACCTGCCACGGCCGGACGCCACCGTCGAGGTGGGTCTCGAGTCGTGCGTCCTGGCCTTCCTCGCGGTCGTCCTGGAGCCCGCCGAGGCCATGGTCTTGTGGCTGCTGATCGCGGTGTTCTCGTCGGCGCTGGTCTCGGGGCGCCGCTATCGGCTGATCAACGCCTCGCTGATGATCCTGAGCGGTGCGGCCGCGATCTTCCTGATCGACCTGCTCCGCGGCCACGAGGGCATCACGCCGCGTGAGCTGATCGCGGTCGGCGTCGGATTCGTCGGCTACTTCCTGATCGACCTCGGCCTGTCGGAGATGTCGATCGCGCTCAACGCGGGTCAGCCCCCACGACTGGTGACTCCCAACGCGGACGTCCTGGTCGCGTTGTCGGGCGCGCTCGGCGCCGGTGCGATCGGCTACCTGGCCTCGCTGTGGGACCAGAACCTGCCGAGCTGGACGATCGTCCTGCTCGTACTCCCACTCGCGACGATGCTGCTCGCGGGGAGTGCCATGTCTCGCGAGCGAGAATCGGCCCGCCGGATGGCGGTCTTGCTGGAAGCGTCGACGCAGGCGCAGTCGGCCACGTCGTCCAGCGAGGTACTGGAGCTGCTCGATCGGCAGGTCCGCCACCTCATGAACACGCCGGCCAGCCGGCTGCAGGACGAGGCGCCCTCCGACGGTGAGGTGGGCAGCCAGCTGATCGACGGCGAGGACAGCTGGTGGCTGGTGTCGGAGAAGCGTCCGATCCACGGCGCGACCGCTCTGCTGGCCGACCGCAGCGCTCTGGAGATGCTCGCCTCGTTCGGCGAGGAGGTGCTGTCGCGGCTCGCGCTGACCCGGAAGCTGACGCACCAGGCCGAGCACGACGGCCTCACCGGTCTCTCCAACCGCGACGTGTTCGCCCGGGCCGTCGAAGGCGCGCTCCAGCGCTGCCGCCGGACGCCGACCACACGGATCGCGGTCGTCTTCTGCGACCTCGACGGCTTCAAGCAGGTGAACGACTGGTTCGGGCACCCGGCCGGCGACGAGTTGCTGGTCGATGTCGGCGGCCGGCTGCGAGCGGCTGTGGAGGGTCACGGGCGGATCGCTCGGCTCGGCGGCGACGAGTTCGCGATGCTCGTCGAGGACATCTCCGACGGCGACGAGCTGTCCGAGCTGACCACCAGGATCTTGACGTCGGTGCGCCGGCGCTTCGAGTTCTCGGGTCGCTTCATCAACCTCTCGACGAGCGTCGGCGTGGCGTTCTCGGACGGCTCGCACAGCGCCGATCACCTGATCCGCAACGCGGACATCGCGATGTACGAGGCGAAGGTCGCGGGCAAGGACCAGGTCGTGGTCTACCACCCCGCGCTGGGTCGCGCGCGAGTACGCAGTCTGGAGCTGGCCGAGGAGCTCCGGGCGGCGATCGAGAACCGCGACGTCGGCCTCGTTTACCAGCCGATCGTGCAGAGCGGGACGGGCCAGATCGTCGGCGTCGAGGCACTGGCCCGCTGGCACCGGGCCGGCACGGAGATCGGGCCGGGCGTCTTCATCCAGGTGGCCGAAGAGGCCGGCCTGATCCGAATGCTCGGCGAACTGGTGATGGAGCAGGTCGCCACGGACGCTCCGATCCTGCTCGAAGCCGGCGGCGCCGACCTCACGGTCAGCCTGAACATCTCGGCCCACCAGCTCCGAGCCCCGGACTTCGTCGCGAGCATCCAGACCTGCCAGAAGGCGTTGCAACCACTCGAGCTGCTCCTGGAGCTGACCGAGCGCTACCTCGTCGGCGACGACCCGCAGGTCCTGTCGGTCATGGCCCAGCTGGAGTCGAGCGGGATCCGGTTGGCTCTCGACGACTTCGGCATCGGCTTCTCGTCGATCGGCTATCTCGAGCAGCTGGCCGTCGGTGTCTTGAAGACCGACCGGCTGTTCTCGGCCCGGATCGACTCCGATCCCCGGTCGCTGCGACTGCTGGTCTCGATGATCAACATGGGCCAGGCGCTCGGCCTGTCGATCGTCATCGAAGGAATCGAGCGGGAGAGCCAGCTCGAGACGCTGCGCGCGCACGTACCCTTCGGCGAGAAGCTGAGCCTGCAGGGCTACCTCGTCGGCCGCCCGGCTCCGGTCGCTCAGATCGCCGAGAAGATCCGGGCCGCCCAGCCGCTGCTGGCCCCCATCCGTCACTAGACCTTGGCCCGGCCGTCACGGCTGCGGGCCGGGGACCTGGCATGCTGGGCTGAACGTTGTTCGTACGCCATTCGCGCTGTCGATGGCGCCGGTATTGGGACGTCTATGGCTGTGCTGCGCAAGACCTGGGTCACCGTGATCGGCTGGGTCTTGACGGTTGGCGGCATCGGACTGCTGGCACTTCCCGGGCCCGGACTGCTGACCCTGGTGGCGGGCCTCGCGATCCTTAGCCAGGAGTACGAGTGGGCCGAGCGTCGGCTGCATCCGGTGAAGCAGAAGGCCTTCGAGGCGGCCGCCGCCGGTGTGGAGACCTGGCCGCGCATCCTGCTGAGCACGCTCGGCGCGCTCGCCCTGATCGCCGTCGGGATCGTGTGGTGGATCAACCCGGAGATCCCTGAGTTCTGGTTCCTCGGTCCACGGTTGCCGGTCGCCGGCTGGGGGAGCGGACTCAGCATCGTCCTGTCGGGATTCGTCGCGCTGGGTCTGTTGCTCTACAGCATTCGGCGATTCCGCTACGGTTCCGATCCCCGCTCGTCGGTCCCTGACAACGCGGGCTGAACAGCGCTCACCATGCTGTCGGGTCGACGATCTGCACCAGGCTGCCGACGGCGACAACCGCGACTCGGCCGTCGTCGAGCGGCAACGCCCGCGTATCGGCCGACCAGCCCGGCAGCGGGATCCTGGATCCGGCGCTGAGCGTGCCGTCCGAACCGATCCGGATGACGTCGAGCGCGCTACCAGACCGCCAACTCGTCGTCGGTACGAAGGCGAGCCGCTCGTCGGGCAGGTAGGTGAAGGCGCGCGAGTCGGTCTCGATCGTGCTCGTCCGGGTGACACCGAGGCCCAGCAGGTCGAGTCGCTCGGGATCCGCGAGATCGCCGATGTCGAAGGTCGACACCTGAGAGCCACGCAGCATGCCGACCTTGGTGGCGTCCTGACCCACCCCGAGCAGCAGGTCGTCGCCGAGCGGGTGGAGGTAGGCCGAGAAGCCGGGGATCTTGAGCTCGCCGACGACTGTCGGGTCCGTCGGATCACTCAGGTCGAGCGTGTAGAGCGGGTCGACCTGCCGGAACGTCACGACAACGGCGATGTCGCCGAACCAACGCACCGCCTCGACCTGCTCCTGCTCGCCCATGCCGCCGACCGATCCGATCGGTGCCAGCCCGTCGTTGCGCTCGGCGAGCACGGTCACCCGGGTCTCTTGGGGCTCCCACAGCGGCCCGAGCGTCGACGCCACTCGAAGCAGTCCGGCGTCCTCGCTGAACGACCATCGGTCGGCGACCCGCCCAGGGACTTCGCCGGACCCGAGGTAGCTCGTCTGGTCGCCCGTGACGTCGAAGGCGTGAATGTCCGTCGTCGCGTCGCCGGCCCGCTCGGCGCCGGCCCACGTCCAGCCGGACCATCCGTCGTCGGCGGTCGCCACGTAGAGCCGGTCGGCCGACGCGTAGGTGAGGTCGCCGTCGGCCGCGACGCCTGCGCCGGTACGCGCTTCGGGTTCGTCAGGGTCCATCGTGACGACCGAGATCGTGCCGACGCCCGCCGGATCCGCGGGATGGCGTACGTCCTCGCAGGACAGCGGCGACTCGGCCGATGCGCCGTTGACCCGGCTCGCAGGGAGCCAGTCCTCGGCGGCTGTGGTGCGGACGAGATCGCGGTTCTTGGCAAGCGCCTGCCTCGGGGTGAGCCCCGCCACCGGCTGGAAGAACTCGAACGTCGGGAGCCAGGTCGTGACGACCCGCACGACGCCGTCGTGCTCGCGGGCGGTCACCAGCTCGCCCTGCAGGGTTTCGGTCCGCTGCACCAACGGCGCGGTCGGATCGGTCAGATCGACCATGGTGATGGTCGTACGCGGCTCGGTGGAGTAGGACGGCGCGGCGCGGCGGTCGTCGGGAAGATCGCGAGGCATCGCGATGGGCGGTTCGATGTAGGGCATCGCGGCGGCCGCGGAGCCGAGAAGCACCGCGCGGTCGCCGACCAGGAGCAGCTCGCGGATCTGCTGGCGGTGTGGGAGGTCGAGGCGCCCGATCTCGACTCCCTGGGCTCCGGAGGCGTCGTAGACGATGAGGTCGCCGTTGCGGATCACGGCAACGAGTTCGCCCTCGGTCTTGGCCAGGTCCGGTTCGTCGACGTCGGCCTCCTGGAGATTGGTGCCGGTCGCGCCGTTGCCGACCGCTTCGGTCTTCGTGGCGGCAACGTCGGGCGCGACACCAGCCGCCCGCGGCATCATGAGCACGTCGTCATAGACGATCGGCCCGGCCGTGTCCCAGCCCCAGGCGGTGACGTGTGGCAGTGCGGCCCGGACGTACCAGGACCGCAGTTGCTCGCAGCCGTCGAACGGTGCGAGCTCCGAGCCGATTGCCGACGGGGTGGTTCCGGGACTCGCTCCGATGACCGTGGCGATGCCGGCCAGCAGGCCGCCGGCGGCCGCGCAACCGGCCAGGATCCGCTTCGACGATCGACGCATGTGTGACTCCACCTCCGGGACGGAACACCTGGCGGTGCGACGGCGGCCCGACCGGTACGGTTCCGGTACACGAGAGGTTTCGCTACATCCTGTGTTCAGTCGGTCTCATCGTGTAGCGTCGTGCCACCGCGTCGCCTGCCCGACTCGGCCGGCCGGGCGCACTCGAGGGAGGAATGGTCAATGCCTGCTGCGTATGTTTTGGTCCAGGCCGAACCGGGTGCGGTACCCGACGTGCTGACCGCGATGCGAGCACTCGCCGAAGTCGCCTTCGTGGAGGCGGTGACCGGACCCTACGACGCCGTCGTGGCGGTGGCGGGCGGCCAGGATGCCGATCCGGTTCGCCGACGCCTCCAGGAGACGCCCGGCGTCGCGCGGACGCTCACCTGTCCCAGCGTCGCGGCCTGACCGACCTCAGTAGCGGTACGTCTGGCCGTAGCTGGCGTTGTAGCCGGTCTGGGATCGGCGCTGCTTGAGGTGCGCGATCCCCGAGACCGCGATCGCGATGAGGCCCGAGACCAGAAGGATCGCGCCGAGCGTGTAGTCGGCGACGTACGGGAGGTCCAGCTCGATCGCCCAGGCCAGGATCGCGCCGGCCGCGAGCAACGCCACGCCCGTGCCGATCCCGGCCTGGGTGCGTTGCGCGTAGGACAGCGCCGCCGCGGCGACCGCGATGGTGCCGGTGAGCAGCAGGATGATGCCGAGCGCATCGTCGGTGACGTACGGCAGGTCCACGTCGACCGCCCAGATCACGATGGTGCCGGCGATCAGGAACGCCACTCCGGTGCCGGCTCCGGACTGCTGATACTGGGGTTTGGCGAACGCGGCAGCGACGACGGCCACGATGCCGGCCAGCATGAGGATCAGGCCGAGCGCGTCGTCGGTGACGTAGGGCAGGTCGACATCGACCGCCCACGACAGGATG
Source organism: Nocardioidaceae bacterium (assembly GCA_032154865.1). Classification (GTDB taxonomy): domain Bacteria; phylum Actinomycetota; class Actinomycetes; order Propionibacteriales; family Nocardioidaceae; genus DATFRX01. Next base: position 8,095 of record JALDXR010000002.1, on the reverse strand, counting down.
GCTCCGGCTGCGAGCATGACGATGCCGGCTCCGATGCCCATGGATCATTCCCTCCGGGTCGATCGCGGGACTCGGCGGACTTTACCGGCGATTCGAACCGGCGGGCTAGTCGCGTAGCTCGGTGGGGGTTGCCACGACGTCGACGAGGGCGCCGTTTCGCAGCGCCGTCACCTCGGTGCGGCGTCCGATCGCCTCGTCGAACATCAGCCGCTGCAGGGACTGCGCGTCCTGAAGCGGCTGGCCGTCGACGGCGAGGAGCAGGTCACCGGCGTGCAGACCGGCGGCGTCGGCCGGGCTGCCCGAGACGACTTCGACGACGCGGAGCGCGGTACGGCGACCGATCTGCTCGGCATCGGCCGCCCGGAGGGTGGCCGGAGTCGACACCAGACCGAGGAACGCGCGTCGGACCTTGCCGTCATGGAGCAGCGCGTAGATGATCCGCTGGGTCGTCGAGTTCATCGGGACGGCGAGGCCCAGCCCGACCCCGGCCACGGCGGTGTTGATGCCCACCACGCGAGCCTGCGCGTCCGACAGGGCACCGCCGGAGCTGCCGGGGTTCAGGGCCGCGTCGGTCTGGATGACGTCCTCGATGATCCGGGTCGCGTGCTGAGACCGGGCCGGCAGCGAGCGGCCCAGGGCACTGACGACACCGGCGGTCACGCTGCCGGCCAGGCCCAGCGGGTTGCCGACCGCCACGACCAGGTTGCCGACCCGGAGCCGGTCGGCGTCGCCGTACTCCGGAGGGTCGGGGATCGGGCGGTCCGCGCGAAGGACGGCCAGATCGGACAGCCGGTCGGCGCCGACGACCTCGATCTGGGCGACGGTGCCGTCGGAGAAGGCGGCTGATCCCTCGTCGGCTCCAGTCACGACGTGGGCGTTGGTGAGGAGGTGGCCGTCACCGGTCAGGACGACGGCCGATCCGGCGCCCCCGGTCGTGCCGCCACGACGCCGCTGCCGCACGCTGACGCTCGCGACCCGAGGCGTGATCTTGTCGGCCACAGTGGTCACGATCTGCGAGTAGGCGTCCAGAGCCTCGTTCTCCACGGCGTCCATGGCTCTCCCTCCACCGGTGTGATTACACCGTTACACATGAAACGCTCGAAGGGGTCATCTGATTCCGCTCTGGACCCGGCCGAAATTTGCTGGACGTCACGGGTGCGGCGGCGCACGATGAAGGGCGTGACAAGCGACGTACTGGCGCCGGGCCTGGTCGGACGGCCGGCCGAGCTGAGCGACGCCGAAGCCATCTTCGGACTGGTCGCCGCCTACAACACCGCGGTCGTCGGATTTCCCGATTTCACCCTCGCCGACGTACGCAACGACCTCGTCGAGCCCGGATTCGACCGGGCCACCGACAGTTGGCTGGTCTTCGACGCCGACGACCTGGTCGGGTTCGGCTGGGCGTACGCCAACGGCGACACTGGCGAGGTCTGGGTCGACGCGATGGCGACCGGCGACGGCGACGTCACCGAGTGGTTGTTCGACCGGGTCTGCGAGCGAGCCATCGAGATGGGCCGCGCCCGCGGCAAGTCCAGCGTCAAACTCCACAAGGGCATCTACCGCGACGACCACGACATGACGGCGCGGCTCGAAGCGCGTGGATTCGCCCCGGTCACGCTGTTCCAGCGGATGCGCATCGACCACGACGGGCCGGTGCCCGTGCCTGAGTCGCCGCCCGGGATCACGATTCGCGAGGCCACCGATGACGCCACCCGGCGGGCCGCGTACGAGATCGACGAGGAGGCGTTCGCCGACCACTTCGCCTTCGCCCACCGGCCGTACGAGGAGTGGATCCAGCGCTACGAGTCCATGTCGACCTTCGACTGGCCGCAGATGTGGGTCGCCGATCTCGATGGCCGGCCGGTCGCGTACAGCGACTGCACCGACCAGTTCCTCGAGCAGGAGGACTGCGGCTACGTCGGCAGCCTCGGGGTCGTGGCTGCCGCGAGGGGACGCGGGATCGCGTCGTACCTCCTTCGCCGGATCTTCGCCGTCGACGCCGCCGCCGGTCGGGCTGGCACGCTCCTCCACGTCGACGCCAACAACACGACGCCGGCCCTCGGCCTCTACGAGTCCGTCGGCATGCGATCGGTGCTGGTCGTCGACGTGTGGGACCGGAGCCTTCCGGTCGACGAGGGCTGAACCGGCTCGGTCAGCAGCGCTTCGTACCGTCGCCGTCGTCCCACGCGCAGCGATCGATCAGCCGACCGCTGCGGTGGCGCAGGATGGCCCGGTCGCCGTCGTTGTTCCAGACGTACCAGTCCTGGCCCCAGTAGAGGTGCCGGGCGGTGCGACGTCCGCTGCCGGTGTGCACCTTGACCGTGCGTCCCGGCCGGAGGGTGAACCGCGGGAAGCGGTAGACGTGCCCCGCCGGGTCCCGGAGCGTCCAGCCCCTCAGTTGCCGGGCGTTGGAGCCGTTGTTCTTGATCGCGACCCATTCCCGGTTGAGGCTCGGGTTGCTGCCGGTGTCGGAGCCGGCGCCGTCGTAGCTGACCCGAGCGATCCGGACCGGCCCTACCCGGTCGTCCGACGAGGCGGTCGCCGTCGGCGTCCAGACGCTCAGCGCGAGAACGGCGGGCAGTGCGGTGATGACGAGCTTGCGCATGTTCCTCCCTAGTGAATGCTGACCACCCTGGAAGGCCCCGGAGATGACCGGATAGAGACCTTCGTCCGGTAGCGGCGGGGGAGGAGGTCACGTCTCGGTCCCGGTTGGTGCGTCGTCGGCGCCCGCCCGGGCCGGAGGGCTTCACCCGCGCTGGGTGACGTCGTGGGTGCCGTCGCCGGTCAGGGTCGGAGTGAGTGCCGAAACGGGAGGTCGCCGTCATGACCGCAGTCGGCGAGGCCGAGCCGAAGGACTACGCCGGTGCGATCTACGGGTCGCTACTCGGCGCCTCCGTCGTGGCCGGCACCAGCCCCGGCGAGGACTACGCGTCGCCGGAGGAGCTGGCGGTGCTTATCGTGACGACCGGACTGGTGTTCTGGCTGGCCCATGTCTACGCACAGCTGTTCGGTGCTGCCGAGCAAGGGCCGGACCGGCTGGCCTGGGAGAACGTGCGACTGGTCGCCGCCCGCGAGTGGCCGATGGTCGTGGCCGTCCTGCCGGCCGCGTTGGCCGCGCTGGTCGGGCTGGCGGTGGGGATCTCCGACCTGGCGACCTCGTGGCTCTGCCTTGCCGTCGCCCTGGCCAGCATGACCGGCTGGGCAGTGGTTGCCGCCGTGGCAGCCGGCATCCGGGGCCACCTCATCGCGCTCTCGGTCCTGGTCAGCTTCAGCCTCGGTGCCGCGATCATCGTGCTCAAGGTCTCGCTGGCCTGACGCCGTGCGAGGTCCAGGCGTCGAGTGGGGTACGCCCCTCCGTGCTCAACTCGCCCCGGCGTCGTCGCGCCGGAGCACCCAGGGTTCGAGGCTTCGATAGCCGCGTACGCTGACCCGGCGAATCCGGCGAAGCTGCAGACCGGACTCGCCGTCGAGCGCCGCCGCGAGCTCCCGGTCGGCCACGACCGATCCCGGCCGGGCCACCGAGGTCAGCCGGGCCGCGACGTTGACGACCGGGCCGTACACGTCGCCGAGGTGTCTCAACACGGGTCCGTACGCGAGGCCGACCCGGACGGTCGGGAAGTCTTCGTCGAGCTCGCTCCGGGCCGCCAGCTCGAGGGCGATGTCGGCGCCCTGTCGCGGCGTGTCGGTCACGAACAGCACCTCGTCGCCGATCGTCTTGATGACGCGGCCATGGCATTCGGCGACGATCGCCGCCGCGGTGCCTTCGAAGGAGTCGACGAACTCGGCCAGGTCGGCGTCCTCGATGGTGCGGCTCATGCGGGTGAAGCTCACGATGTCGGCGAAGCCGACGACCAGCGTCTTCGACTGGGGATCGCCGTCCGGATCGGCCAGCATCCGGCCTGCCGCCGCGGCCAGATGCCGGCGCCACACGTACGACTGGAGCTTCTCCATCACCGGAAGCAGTGCCTCGACGGCCCGGACCAACTCGGGTTGTGCGTCGAGCGGATGATCCACGTCGGCGACGACCTCGCGTACGACCGTCGTCTGCCACTCGGCCAGCCGGGCCAGTGGCTGTCCGAGCGATCGCGCCAGCGACGCCTCCGCCTTCGGGTCGACGACGCCACCGCTGGCCAGCGCCCCGATCAGGCCGAGCGCCTCGACGTCGTCATCGGTGAAGACCACGTCGTCGTCGGCGGTGCTCGCGAAGCCAAGGGCGCGCCACAGCTCCTGGGCGCGGTCGATCGAGACTCCGGCGCGTTCGGCGACCTCTCGTCGGGTGTAGAGCGGCGCCCCGCCGAGCAAGGTCTGCTCGACCTCGTCGAGCAACTCTGATCGCGCGTCCATGCCGCGGCCTAGGACGACGCGGCGGTATCGCCGGTACGTGCCGCGACGGTGGTGTCGACCGCGTCGCGAAACGCCGGCACCCGCCGGTAGAGGTCGTCGAACCTCTCCTTGGTGAACGACAGCAGCGTGAGCGGAGTTGTGGCTGTGACGGCGGCGGTGCGTAGCCGACGACTGCGCAGGGCGACCTCTCCGACGAGATCGCCGGGACCGAGCTCGGCGATCTGCTCTCCGCCGACCAGGACGCTCGCCTGACCGTCGAGGAGCAGATAGGCGCGGTCGCCTGGAGTGTTCTCCCAGATGAACGACCAGCGCTCGGGCACAGTCACCTCTTGACCGGCATCGCAGACCATCCGCATCTCTCGTTGGTCGAGATCGGCGAAGTGCCGGCAGTTCCTGAGGGGTCGCGGCTTCTGCAGGAATCCCATGAGTACGTCTCCGAGTCCGGATCGGGGATGGGTCCCGCACTGTCCGCGAGGCACGATACGCGCTCGCGACTCCTCGTGGGTCGTCGTGTGGCGTCCGTCGCGGTCAGTCCCGGACGACCGGGAGGGCTCCGAAGCTCTGGGCGATCGGCATCAACTCGATCGTGTTGATGTTGACGTGCGGTGGCTGACTCGCCGCCCAGAGGACCGCCTCGGCGACGTCCTCGGGGGTGAGCGGCTTGGTCCCGGCGTACATCGCGTCGGCTCTGTCCTGGTCGCCGTCGAAGCGCACCTGCGAGAACTCGGTACCGCCGACGAGACCGGGCTCGACGCAGGTCACCCGTACACCGGTGCCGTGCAGGTCACTGCGCAGGTTGAGGCTGAACTGGTGGACGAACGCCTTGGTCGCGCCGTAGACGTTGCCGCCCGGGTAGGGGTACGTGCCGGCGATCGACCCGAGGTTGATCACATGGCCCCGGCCGCGATCGACCATGCCCGGCAGCACCGCCTGGGTGCAGAAGGCGAGACCGGAGCAGTTGGTGTCGATCATCACCTTCCAGTCGGCGGCTTCGGCGCGATGGGCCGGGTCCATGCCCAGGGCGAGCCCGGCGTTGTTCACCAGGACGTCGATCTCGGCGTACTCGGCCGGCAGGCCCGTGATCGCCGCCCGGACAGCGTCCTGATCGCGGACGTCGAGCTCCAAGGGCAGGACGTCACCGTCGACCTCGTCGGCCAGCTCGGTCAATCGATCCATCCGGCGGGCGCTGGCGACGACTCGAGCGCCGTCGGCGGCGAACCGCCGGACGAACGCGGCGCCGAATCCAGCGCTCGCTCCGGTGACGAGGACGGTCTTCTGCGGAGCGGTCATGGGCCACAGACTACGATCGCGCGATGTGTTGACCGATCCGGAGTTGGCGCTGGTGAGACAGGCCCAGGCCGTGATCGCCGGAGTCGAGCCTGATGACCGGCACACGGTGGCGGCCGCGACCTACGACTCGGCCGGCCATGTCTACACCGGCGTGAACGTCTATCACTTCAGCGGCGGGCCGTGCGCCGAGCCGGTGGCGATCGGGCAGGCCGTCGCGTCCGACCGGGTCTCGATGCCGTTGACCACGATCGTCGCCGTCATCGCCGACGGCGGCACGGTGATCCCACCGTGTGGCCGCTGTCGCCAGATGCTGTACGACTACTACCCCGAGATCCGGGTGATCCTCCGGGTCGAGTCCGGCCTGGCTGCCGTACCCGTCTCGGACCTCCTGCCGTACGCCTTCGACCGGCGAGCGGTCGGACAGCAGGTGCTCTACCTGGACGCTGCCTCTCTCGACGCGGTCCGGGACGGTGCGAAGCGCACCACGATCCGCCGCCACGACCCGGCCGTCCCGGGGCCGGTGCGCTTCGTGTTCGTGCACGAGGACAAGACGTCGACGACCCTGAACGCCGTGGTGACCCGGGTCGAGACGAGGACGGTGACCGAGCTGGACGACGCCGATGCCGTCCGCGACGGGTTCGCCGATCGCTCAGCGCTGCTCGACGCGTTGCGCCGTCACTATCCCGGGCTGGACGGGTCAGCCGACGTCGACATCGTCCACTTCGAGCTTGACGGGTGACGATCAGCTGACGCGCGGTGCGAGCGATCGACGCGGGCTGCCCCACACGCGGAACGCCCGCTTCGCCTCCTCGAACCAATCGGCGTCGCAGCTCGACCAGCCATGTCCTGGCACGCCGGTCTGGGCGTCGATCACCAGCGCCGGTAGCGACGGCATCCGCTCTGCGGCGCACTGACTGGCGAGTTCGGCCAGGACGAGGTCGAGCACCAGGCTCAGCTCGATCCCGTCGATGCCCATCGCGGCGCCCAGCTCCCTGGTGGTGAGAGTGGTCCGGCGTTGCGCCGCCACGATCAGGGCGACCCTGGCGAGTCGGGCCAGGTCGTCTGTTTCGGTTTGACTTATCGGATCGGCGAGCAACGGTTCGATTGTCACACTGACAACATCGCGCGGATGGCGACCGTCGTTACGCGCGAGACGGCAGTCACGCATACGGCAGGAGGGACGGTGGCCTCGATCCGGTGGGACTCCGAGACCCTACGCGGCTTGCAGGAAAGGGCAGCCAGGGCCCTTCCAGCAGAGCATGTCGAGCAGGTCGGTGACTGGTGGCTGCGCCGGTCCGCGACCTCGTCATGGTGGATGGCGACAGTGCTGCCCCATGGCGCGGCCGGCCGAGCTGAGGTGGAGCGGCAGATCGAGATCGCCGAGCGGTTCTACGCCGGATCCGGGCTGGCGACGAGGTTCCAGGTCTGTCCGTCGGTGTGCGCTGCCGAGCTCGACGGCCGGCTAGCGGAGCGCGGTTACCGCCGGGAGACTCCGATGTCGTTACAGGCGGCCGCGGCAGCAGATGTCCGTACTCTCCCGGCCGGCGGGCTCGACCTTCAGCTCAGTGCCGTGCCCACGGCCGAGTGGTTCGAGGTCTGGTACGCCATCCACGGTGACAGCAGCGACCCGCGGTCCGAGTGGGACATGCTGGCCCGGGTAACCCGGCCGAGCGCGTACGCCAGTGCGGTCGACGGAGATCAGGTCGTGGCGGTGGGCCGGGCGGTCGCCGACACAGGCTGGGCCGGTGTGTTCGGCATGGCGACGCTGCCGGACGCCCGCGGCAGCGGCGCCGGCTGCGGCATCCTGCGCGTCCTTTCCGAATGGGCGATCGGCCAGGGGGCCGACGGCCTCTACCTGCAGGTCGAGAAGGACAACGACGCGGCGCTCGGTCTCTACGGTCGGGCCGGCTTCACCGAGGTCGCCGGCTACCACTACCGCACCGCGCCGTTCGGTCTCGATCCCGATGCCGCCGACGGGTACGCCGACCGAACGGCGATCATGGAGGCGTGACGTCCGTACCCGGTGTCGGCGCTCGAATCGCCGCCGCGACCGACCCCGATCTGCTCGCCACCACGGTGGACGACTGGCGACGCCGCTGGCGGGACCGGGTCGTCGACGAGGAGCGCGAGCACGACGATCCCTGGGCGCTGCCGCTCGTCGTTCGGGCCGAACGCGCCACGCCACCGACCCATGACGCTGCGATCCACGCCGCCGCGCTCTCGGTCATCGCGATCCTGACCCGGCCGGAGGCCGCGCCGACCGGCTTCGGGTCCGAGGGCGCCGATGGAGCCGGAGCCGATGCCACGATGCCGGGCCCCTGGCACGCGGCCCTGGCGCGCTGGTCGGAGGGATGGATCCGGAAGGTCGTGCGTCGCGCTCGTGGATCGCGCTGGCAGGAGATCGCCGCGCTGCCGGGTGTTACCGCTGATGTCGACGGCGCCGAGGTACGTTCCCTGCTCC
>JALDXR010000178.1:0-7175 GCA_032154865.1 Nocardioidaceae bacterium | reverse complement strand
GACGCCGCCTTCGGCCCGGCCTCGTCCCGCCAGATCGCACGCAGCAGCGAGACCGTCTCGAACGCGGTCGTACGGGTTCCGCGCTCGGGGTCCAGGGCGGCGGTGGTGGCGAGCCGTACCCGCACCTCCTGGTCCGACGGGGGTCCGTCCCGATCGGGCTCGTGCCGGATCATCGTCGGGTAGTCCCCGAAGCCGGCCTCCTCGGCCATGTCGTCGAGCATGGTTCGCAGGTCGGCGGCGACCCTGGTCTGACGCATTCCCAGCGACTCGGTCGTGCGATTGATCCGATCGAGCCCGGCCACCGAGATGAGCTCGTCGGTCGCCACGTTGTCACTGATCGTGAGCATCATCGACACCAGGTCGCGCACCGACATGCGTACGTCATCGCGAAGCAGTGACACACCGACCGGGCCGGGCGTACGCCGGTCGGCTGGCAGAGTCCGGAGGTCCGTACCGGTGATCGAGCCGGCTGCGATGCCGTTCTCGACCGTGAGGGCCACCTGGATCTTCATCACCGACGCCGGTGTCGCCAAGTCGTGCTCGGCCAAACCAACGCCCGCTCCCCCGTCGATCGGTGCGGCGTAGGCCATGCCGGTCACGTCGAGTTCCTCGAACAGATCCGCCACGAGCACGCCCGCACCCTAGTTGACTCCGGGCGGCGCGGTCTTGCTCGGCGGGTTGACGTGGTCGAATCCGCAGCAGAGAGTCCTGCCATGGCAAGCATCGACCGAGAGCACCTCGCGAAGCTCATCGAACGCGAACGGGCCACCTATGCCGCCGACCACCCGACCTCGAAACACCTGTTCGGCGAGGCGGAGCACTTGTTCGGCCGCGTACCCATGACCTGGATGGGGATGTGGAGCGGCGGCTTCCCGCTCTACATGGCGCAGGCCAAGGGCAACCGGGTCACCGACGTGGACGGGCGGGACTACGTGGACTTCGCGCTCGGGGACACCGGCGCCATGGCCGGACACTCCCCGGCGGCGACGGTGCAGGCGGTCCGTGAGCGCATCGATACCCAGGGTGGGATCACGACGATGCTCCCGACGGCGGATGCCGAGTGGGTCGGTGCCGAGCTCACTCGCCGGTTCGGGCTCCCGCTGTGGTCGTTCACCCTCACAGCCACGGACGCGAACCGGTGGGCGATCCGGCTGGCACGACTGGCGACCGGGCGCTCGAAGATCCTCACCTTCGCCTACTGCTACCACGGCTCGGTGGACGAGGCGTTCGCCGTGCCGGGGGCGGACGGCACGGCAGTGGCCCGGTCGGGCCTTGTCGGCGCACCGGTACCGCTGTCCGAGACGACCCGAGTCGCCGAGTTCAACGACCTCGCCGGCGTCGAGGCCCAGCTGGCCCACGGCGACGTGGCGGCGATCCTCGCCGAGCCGGCGCTCACCAACATCGGGATCGTGCTTCCGGAGCCGGGGTTCCTGGACGACCTACGCGAGCTCGCGACCCGCTACGGTGCGCTCTTGATCATCGACGAGACCCACACGTTCTCCGCCGGTCCGGGCGGCGTCACGAAGGCCCAGAGCCTCGCACCCGACATCGTGGTGATCGGCAAGAGCATCGGCGGCGGCATCCCCAGCGGGGCGTACGGCCTGAGCACTGACCTCGCCGGCCAGGTGGACGCCCATCCGGAGGCCGACCTCGTCGATGTCGGCGGGGTCGGCGGCACACTGGCCGGCAACGCCCTGTCGGTCGCGGCGATGCGGGCCACCCTGGAGCAGGTGCTCACCGACGAAGCCTTCGACCACATGATCCGGCTCGCCACTGCGTTCACCGCCGGGGTCCGGGAGACCATCGACAGGACGGGTGTCCCCTGGTCGGTCAGCCAGCTCGGAGCCCGTTCGGAGTATCGCTACGCCTCCCCCGCGCCTCGCACGGGCAGCGACTCCGCCGCTGTAGCCGACGACGAGCTCGACGAATACCTCCACCTCTACCTCGCCAACCGCGGCGTACTCATCACGCCCTTCCACAACATGGCGCTGATGTGCCCCGACACGACGGTGGAGGACGTCGCGTTGCATACCCAGCTGTTCGGGCAGGCCGTCGACGAGCTGGCGGAGCCCTGACGACTTGGCCTCGGACCAGCGCCCCGTGAGTCGCCGTCCGGGCAAGCATCACAGAAGCGGCATATGCGCACTGCATATGCGCACTGCGGACGGCCTGTCCTGGGTTGGGCTGACGAATCGCGTGTGTCCGACTAGCGTGGCGCCTGACGTCACTCGGGGAGTATGGGAGTCGGGAGATGACAGTCGAACGTCGCACGGTACTCAAGGGTGGCGCTGCCGCCGCGGCCGCTTCCAAGGGTTGCTGAGCTCGTCCGCAGGGGCCGCCCCACCCAATGCGGCCCACCGCGAGCTGCGGCCGATCCCGGACCAGCGGGACGGCATGGTGCGGCTGCACCTGCCCGAGGACTTCTCGTACCGGTCCTTCCACGACACCGAGTTCCCCGTCACCCTCACCGACGGGACGAGGCTCCCGGGACGCCACGACGGCATGGGCGCCTTCCCCGGGCCGAACGGCAACGTCATCCTGGTGCGCAATCACGAGATCACCAACAGCCCCAACACTCCGGCCTTCGGGCCCGGTACGCCGTACGACGCGCAGGCCGGCGCCGGCACCACGACGATGGAGGTCACGCCGTTCGGCGAGGTCGTGGACGGCACCAGCTTCACCAGTCTGAACGGGACGATGTTCAACTGCAGTGGCGGCGTGATGCCCTGGGGATCGTGGATCACGTGTGAGGAGACGATCAACGGTCCCGATGTCGGCCCGGACTTCACCGGCGCCTCCAACCTAGGTCTGCAGAAGCCGCACGGCTACATCTTCGAGGTGCCGGCCGACGGCCAGAGCGCGCGGCAGCCGATCACGCGGGCCGGCCGGTTCGCGCACGAGGCGGTCTCGTTCGACCCGAAGGACGGCATCCTCTATCTCACCGAGGACAACTTCGAGTTCCCGTCCGGCTTCTATCGCTACATCCCGCAGACCAACCCGATGGAGACCGGCCGGCTGGACAACGAGGGCCGGCTGCAGATGCTCGCCGTCAAGGGCGAGCCGAACATCCACCTCGAGGCGCGGCAACGGCACCGTGCAACGTACGACGTCGAGTGGGTCGACATCCCGAACCCGAACCCGACCTTCCCCTTCACCCCGGGTCAGCCGGCTCCGACGACCAACGACGCGGCGCTGGTCGCGGTCGGCGATCAGGGCCGGGCGCAGGGCGCGGCACTCTTCTCCCGTCTCGAGGGACAGGTCTACGACAACAACGTCGTCTTCTTCACGTCGACGCAGGGCGGCGGTCCCGCCGAGGACGACACCGACGACGACAATGCCAACGGGTTCGGCCGCGGCAACGGCCAGGTGTGGGCCTACCACACCCGCTCGCAGAAGCTTCAGATCCTCTTCCAGGCGCCGGTCGACCCCGCCGAAGCGAACCTCCGGTTCGACTTCCCGGACAACATCACGACCAGCGCGAGCGGGACTCTGGTCGTCTGCGAGGACAGCACGATCGACAACTACATCCGTGGTCTGTCCCGCGGCGGTCAGCTCTGGGACATCGGCCTGAACCGTCTGGTGAGCCAGCTCAACGGTGCGCCGCGATTCGGCGACGAGTTCGCCGGGTCGACGTTCTCGCCGGACGGCCACACGCTGTTCATCAACATCCAGGCGAGCCGCGGCATGACGTTCGCGATCTGGGGTCCGTGGCAGAAGATCGGAGTCTGACGCCGTACCCCTCGGCTCGGGACGCGGGACGACCGGGCTCGACCCAGTTTGAGTCGAGCCCGATCTGGGCACTTCCGAACCATGACGCACCGTGAAACGCCTCGGACGGAGGACGCCTCGCTCGGTCAGTTGACCGGCGAGCTGAGCCAGCAGGTCAGCCGGCTGGTACGAGACGAGATTCGCCTGGCCCAGGTCGAGATGAAGGACAAGGGCAAGCGGTTCGGCCGTGGGGCCGGCCTCATGGGTGCCGGCGGCGTGATCGCGCTGTTCGGCGTGGGCTGCCTGGTAGCGGCCGCCGTGCTCGGCCTCGATCTCGCCTGGCCGACGTGGCTTTCCGCCATCGTCATCGGGGCCATCCTGCTGATCATCGCCGCCATCGTCGGCGCAACCGGGCGCAATCAGATGCGCCAGGGGACGCCGCCGATGCCGCGCGAGGCGATGGAGAGCACCAAGGAAGACATCGAAGCTCTGAAAGGGGGCCACCGGTGACTGACCAGACGAGACCCGTACAACAGCCGGACACCGTTCCGGACGATCCGGCAGCGCTCCACAGCGACATCGAGGAGACCAGGGAGCGCCTGGAAGAGACGGTGGACGAGATCGCCCGGCGCGTCGACGTGAAAACCCGCATGAAGGACGCCGCGCGGGACGCGGGCCAGCGGGCGAACGACGTGGGACAACAGCTCAGCGCGTACGGACGGAGTCATCCGTCGACGGTGGCGCGCGGTGGAACCGTACTGCTCATCGCCATCGGGTTCATGCTCCTTCTCCGGAGGAGGCGAAACCGATGAGCAAGGCAGCGAAACTCGCCTACCGGCCGGTCGGCCTGGCGAGCAGTGTCATCGGCGGCCTGGTGGCGAGCGCGCTGTTCAAGCAGGTCTGGCGGCGCGCCCCAGGGCCGGAGGACGCACCGGGTCCCCTGGAGGCGGAGTACAGCTTCCGCGAGGTCCTGCTCGCCGCCGCGATCCAGGGCGCGATCTTCGGTGCGGTCAAGGCCGCCATCGATCGGGGCAGCGCCCGCGCCTTCCAGCGCTGGACCGGCGAATGGCCGGGCGACTGAGCGAATCTGTCATACCGTGAATGGCCCCGGGCGGAGGGATCACGCCCGGGGCCATTCACGTGCTCAGAGCAGCCGCCCCAGCGGACCGAGGTCGATGTTGAGGTCCTCCGGCTCCAGGTCGAAGTGCTCCCGAAGCTCTGCCATGCGTTGCTCGAGGAGCATGAGGGTCTTGCCGACCCGTTCGATCTCGGCGTCGGTCAATCCGCCGGCGTCGAGTCGACGAACGGCTTGCCGCTCCATCAACTGCCGGAGCAGCTCGACCAGGGTGAGAACGAGCTGAACGAGCCCACGCTCCACCCGGTCCGGGTCGGCCGTCACCCGGCGACTCAACGCGTCCAGCGCGGCGTCGCCGAAGATCCGGTCCACCGCCGGCTCCTCGCGGCGTTGCGGCGCTGTCATCGGTCCGTCACCTCGTGCTGGCCGACGAAGCTGAACGGTGGCCACGGTCCCCCGAGAGTGGCCTCGCGGCCGGGCTCGGCCTGCTGCCACTCGTCGACCACCCGCCGAAGGTCCGACGCGGCCACTCGGGGCACGAGACAGGCCAGCCGGACGCCCTCCGTCGCCGGCAGGCTGCGGACGTCTCGGCATACGCCCCTGGCAATCCGCTCGAGCTGGTCGGCGGTCTGCTCGGCGATGTGAAGCGTGGCCGCACGGTGTCTCAGGTAGGCGCTGCCGGACGACTCGTCGACCATCGGCGCGACGGCGTGCTCGGGCCAGGAGGCGCGGACCACCATCTCGGCGAGACCGTCGAGTTCGTCCAGCCGTCGACGCCACTGCGCTGCGCGCTGCGCCAACTCGCGGAAGGCGTCACCACGATCCCGCACCGCGGTCGGGAACCGGACCGGCAACGTCGACACCGACCTGCTGAGCTGGTCGACGATCTCGTAGTAGCGCAGTGCCGCGGGACGGCTGCTCTCCGGCGGCTGGTCGCACTCCTCGGCGACCAGAGCGACACCGGAACCTTGCAGAGTCTCGACCTCGCCACCGCAGACCCCCACGCGTGTCGGGCATTCGGCGTCGGCGGGGACGACGGCGTAGAGGAGCATCACGTGGGCTGCCGCCTCCCAAGCCGGATCGAGTCCTCGACCTCGTGGGCCGGAGCGAGTACGAGTCGCAATCCGAGGTAGACGAGGTCGACGTCGGCGATGCCGAGGACGATATCGCCGGATACGACCACCCCGCCACCGATGACTCGGTCGAGCAGGTCAACCAGTGCCACATCGTTGGACGATGATGTCGAGGCGAGGCTCATGCCGGACCTGCCACCGTGTCGGCGCTGGCGAGCGACGCGAAGTTGTAGGCCGGCCAGGGACCGCTCGCCTCCGTCAAAATGCCGAACGACCGAGCTTGCTGCGCGATCTCGTCGATCCGCGCTTGACAGTCGGCCAGGCCGGTGCGCTCGACGAGAAGGGCGGCGTTGAGGACCATCGGCTCGCTGCGCCCGGACAGCAGTCGGTCCTGTGGCGGATTGCGTACGGCCGCGACGCTGGTCTCCCTGAGCCGGTCGTAGAGGCTTCGAACGCGATCCTCGACGAGAGCGTCGGCTTCGTCGCGAGCCTGCATCTGCCGGGATCGGCCGATCAGGTAGTCGCTCCCGGTGCGGGCGGACTCGGAGTCCGTGTCGGGCTCACCAGACTCGTCACTGCGATAGAGCTTGACCGCCCACTCCACACGGCCCCGCACCCGCTCTATGGCTTCAGCGATAGAGCCGGCATGGTCGCTCAGCGCCCGGCGAAGAGCCTCGTGATCTCCGTACAGAGACGGCAGGCGGAACGGTACGACATCGCCGGCTGCGATCGCGGCCTGGAGTACCCGATGATGACCGGCGGCGACGGAGCCCAGCCAGCTCGCGTCGTCGGCATGACGTTCCCACGCCGCGGGCTCGAACTCGTCGGCCGGCAGAGCACTCGTCATCGCGACGACCTGACCAAACGCCGTGACTTCGACCGGAGCGTCGGCGACGCCCGGCGGCCAGTCCGGGACGTCTGCACTCGGGTCGATCACGCCGTAGGCGTGGATGAGCTCGCGATTGGCTGGCATCAGCGAGACGACCGTCCGGTCTTGGACCCGGACTGCTTCTTGCGCCCGGTCGACCCGGCTCCCTCCGACACGCGCTCCTCGAGCGCCTTGACCCGACTCGCCAGCTCGGCCCGATCCCCGTCGTCGCCGTTCTGGACGGACGCGAACTCGTCGGACTCCCACCAGTTGACGCCCATCTCCTTGGCTTTGTCGACCGAGGCGACGAGCAGTCGGATCTTGATGGTGAGGAGCTCGATGTCGAGGAGCCGGACCTGGATGTCCCCGACGATGACTATGCCTTTGTCCAGCACCCGCTCCAGCACGTCGGCCAGGCTCTGACCCTGAGCATGAGTGGAGAGGTAGGCGT
>JALDXR010000177.1:0-7212 GCA_032154865.1 Nocardioidaceae bacterium | reverse complement strand
AATTTTGGCTACCGCCAGTGGCGCGGATGCGCGCTTTCTACCCTGGCTGCTGCACCGCGGAGAGTGAGGAGACGAAGATGTGGCACAGCGCCCTGGACCGACTGACCTGCCCGGCCTGCGGCAACGACTACGACGCCGACGCGCTCCGCAACCTGTGCTCCTGCGGATCGCCGCTGCTCGCCGACTACGACGTCGAACAGGCCGCGAAGTCGTTCACGCCGGACGCCGTCCGGGACCGGCCGCCGGATCTCTGGCGCTACCGCGAGCTGTTGCCGGTCCGCGATCCCGCCCATGTCGCGCACCTCGGCGAGGGGATGACCCCACTGCTGCCGCTGCCGGCGTACGGGCGCGAGGTCGGGATTCCGGACCTGTTGGCCAAGGACGAGTCGCTGCTGCCCACCGGGTCGTTCAAGGCACGCGGCGCAGCGGTCGGGGTGTCCCGGGCGTCCGAGCTGGGCGCGCACCGGATCGCCCTTCCGACGAACGGCAACGCGGGATCGGCCTGGGCCGCGTACGCCGCGCGGGCCGGGATGGACGCCCTGGTGGTGATGCCCGCGGATGCCCCGGAGGTGACTCGCCGCGAGTGCGCTGTCGTAGGCGCCAGGCTGTATCTCGTGGACGGGCTGATCGCCGACGCCGGTGCGCTGGTCGCGCAGGCCCGGGACCGCGGCTGGTTCGTCGTCTCCACGCTCACCGAGCCCTACCGGGTGGAGGGCAAGAAGACGATGGGCCTCGAGATCGCCGAGCAGCTGGGGTGGAACGCGCCGGACGTGATCATCTATCCGACCGGCGGTGGCGTCGGGCTGATCGGAATCCACAAGGCGTTCACCGAACTCGCCCGGCTCGGTCTCGTCGACAAGATGCCGCGGTTGGTCGTCGTCCAGTCCGAGGGATGCGCGCCGATCGTCAAGGCGTTCGACGCCGGAGCCGACACGGCCGAGCCCTGGCCGGCGGAGGCCGCCTCGACGATCGCCTTCGGCATCAACGTCGCCGCGCCACTCGGCGCTCCCCTCGTGCTCTCCGCGGTGCGCGCCAGCAACGGAACGGCGATCGAGGTCACCGACGACCAGATCCTCGACGAGCTCGCCATGGCGGCGCGTGCCGACGGGCTGTTCTTCTGCCCGGAGGGAGCCGCGACGCTGGCTGCGGTTCGCCGGCTTCGGGGGACCGGCTGGCTGTCCGGGTCGGAGCAGGTCGTCGTGATGAACACCGGCGCCGCGGTGAAGTACCCGGAGGCGTTCGCCGCCGACCCGGAGTTGCTGCCGGCCGGCTCGGTCCTGCCCGACCTGGACTGACGGCCGGTCTGCGGCCGATCACTCAGTTGAACGTCAGCGAAGCGTCGTCGGCGTAGAACGCCGAGCCCGCCGGGGCGCTGTAGACGGCAGCACTGAAGTCGATCGACGACACCCCGGGATGCAGCGGGACCAGCGAGCCGGTGAGCTGCTGCCAGTTCGTCGACAGTACGACCCCGATCAGCTGCTCACTGACCTTCGTCTTGCCCTCGAACTCCCGGACGCGCAGATAGACCTTGCCGCCCGCAGTGTCGGAGCGAACCCAGAGGCTGCCGGTGTACGTGCCGGCGCTGCTGACCGGCACCGTGTCGGGCTCGTCGTTGAGCGTGTTCGTGACGCTGGTGGCGCCGGTGTTGGTGAGCTTGGCCGACCACGAGCCGGAGTGACCGCCCGGCACCCGTTGCAGCGTGACGGCCGAGTACCCCGCGGTGTCCCAACCGGCAATGCTGGTCTCGAAGCCGTCGTTGGCGATCAGGTTGCCGCCCGGAGGTGGCGGCGGGGGCGGCTGCTCGGTGGCGGTGATCACCTTGCTGGCGGTGCTGCTGCCGTTGGCGTTCGTGGCCGTCAGCGTGACGGTGTAGGTCCCGGGGTCGGTGTAGGTGTGGGACGGGCTCCGGACGTTCGAACTCTGCCCGTCGCCGAAGTCCCACTGCCAGCTGGTCGGCCCGCCGGTCGAGGTGTCGGTGAAGTCCACGGCCAACGGCGCCTGGCCGCTCGTCCGCGACGCACCGAAGGATACGGTCGGGGGGCTGGTCGGACCCACGACGTCGAAGACGAACACGGCGTGGGCCAACGGATCGCCGGCCGAGCGGAAGTCGTAGCCGTCGGACACCCAGAACTGGTCGTTGATCACCTCGACCGCCCGGGTGTCCAGCATCCCGAACGAGGACACGTCGAAGGTCCAGCCCGGCACCAGCGTCCTGGTGGCCCAGTCGACCCGGCTCAGCCTGGTCTGGCTGCGGGCGACGAACATGTCATTGCCGTCGGCGGAGAACGACATCCCCAAGATGCCGGACAGCCCCGAGACCTGGAACGTCGGTCCGACCGTGTCGCTGGCGTAGGTGTAGGAGTTGAGGTTCTTGCTCACGCCGACATAGAGCTTCCCATCCGCAGGGTTCCAGGCCGCGGCGGTGAAGTCGCTGCCCGCCGGCAGTGGCTGATACGAGTCGAGCTGCAGGCTTCCACCTTGGCGCTTGAGCCGGAAGACCGTCGGCAGCACCGTCGAGTTGCAGCAGCTGCCCGAGAAGACATAGAGCGTGTCGGTGGCGCCGTCGTAGGCCAGGCTCTCGAGGTCCCGATCACGGTTGACGCCGGCGAGTGTGCCGCCGCCGAGGCGTGGGACCGCTTCGAACGCCGTACGCGTGATGCTTCGCTTGAGCGCGCCGGTGGT
Organism: Nocardioidaceae bacterium; assembly: GCA_032154865.1. Classification (GTDB taxonomy): domain Bacteria; phylum Actinomycetota; class Actinomycetes; order Propionibacteriales; family Nocardioidaceae; genus DATFRX01. The sequence continues at coordinate 4,530 of JALDXR010000177.1, read as the reverse complement.
GGCGTTCACCTCGTAGATCGCACGGCCGTCGTCGTCGGCCAGCCACAGCGAGTCGTCGCCGGGCACGTAGGCCGACCCCTCGTCGTCCTTGGCCGAGACGGTCGAGCCGTTGAACGGCGTGGTCCGGACGGTGTGGTTCAAGACCAGGTGCGGAGTCGACGTGTCCGGCAAGGCGGCATTCGCCGCGGAGTCGAGACCGACCACGACGACCGCGGCGGACAGGATCGCGGCGACCGCGGATCCTCGGACAGCCGTGCGGAAGAAGTCGCTGGGCATGGTGGCGTACCTCCCGGCCACAATCGGCCTCGACGGGTGCCACCCCTGTGCTTCCATGCAAGGCCGGAGCCGACGGTCAGACCTCGGTCAACGGCATGAGATTCCCTACGCCAGATGTCCGAGGCGCCGCCTCAGTCGTCCTCTTCATCGGCGACGACGAGCACGATGGTCCCGCTGTCGGCGATCGCGCCCGGGCCGGGGTAGGTCGCGATGACACCGTCCTGGTCGCCGTCGGAGTCGATCTCGACCGTTTCGACCTTGAGCTCCTGGTCCTCGAGGTACTCCTCGGCCTCGTCGACGTCGGCGCCGATGAGCTCGGCCGGCACGACGTACGAGGACGGCTCCTTGGGCGGCTTGCCCTTGCTCGCGACCAGAAGGATGGACTGGCCGGACGCCAACGGATCGCCGGGAGCGGGCACGGTCGCCAGGATCGAGTCCTTCGGGGCCGCCGAGTCGATGGTGACCTTGTCGGTGTCGTAGCCGAGCTCCTCCAGCTGCTCCTCAAGCTCCTTGGCATCGCCCCCGATCACATCCGCCGGCACGACCGGGCCGGTGCTCCGGGGCTTGTCCCGTGTGACGTTCGACGGTGACCGGCGTGGGGACTCTCGGCGATCATTGGAGGTGGCCCCGTCGGTCGCTCGATCGGCGGTCGGATCCGCCGGATCGTGGCCGAGGATCTGGATGCCCAACGCGGCCAGGCCGACGAGGAGCAGTCCGACACCGGCCAGGATCGCCAGCGTCCGTCCGACCGGACGACGAGCGCGATGTCCGACCTCGAGCCGGCCGGTCGGTGTCGCCGCCACCGGAGCGGCCGGCATCGGCTGGGTGGCCGGTGCCGCAAGGGCGGCGCGTAGCTCCGCCTCCATCAGGCTGGCGTCGGCGAAGCGCTGCCGCGGATCCTTGGCCGTCGCCTGTGCGACCGCGGCCGCCACCCGGGGTGGAACCTCCGGCGCCCGGTCCGTGACGGGCGGAACCTGCTGGGTGACATGACTCAGTGCCACGGCCACCGGTGAGTCGTTGTCGAAGGGCACGGATCCGGTGAGCAACTGGAACAGCAGGACCCCGACCGCGTAGACATCCGACGCCGGTGTCGTGCCCTGGCCCGAGGCTTGCTCCGGCGACAGATAGTGCGCGGTACCGAGGACCATCCCGGTGCCGGTGAGAGCGGCCTGGCCCTGAGCCTGGGCGATGCCGAAGTCGGTGACCTTCACCTGATGCTGCGGCGTGAGGAGTACGTTGCTCGGCTTGACATCGCGATGGACGATCCCCACCGCATGGGCCGCGCCGAGCGCCGAGCACACGTCCGCCGCGATCTCGACCGCCCGCCATGGCGCCAACCGGCCCTCGGACTCGAGCAGCTGGCCGAGATGGGGGCCGTCGACGTACTCCATGACGATGAAGGCTCGACCGGCGTCCTGCCCGGAGTCGAAGACCTGGGCGATGTGCGGATGGTTCAGCATGGCGGCCGCCCGCGCCTCGCGGGAGAACCGCTCCTGCGACCTCGGGTCGTCGGCGTACTCCTCCTTGAGGACCTTGACGGCGACCCGGCGCCCGAGCCGCTCGTCGAGTCCCTCGTAGACCGTGCCCATGCCGCCGGTCGCGATCCGCCGGACCAGGCGATACCGGTCCGCCACGTTCACAGGAGCTCCCTCACCCTCACGTGGGTACACCCGGAAGACTCTAGGGGTCGAGCGCTCCCTCGGCTCCGAGCTGCCCTAGTCCCGTCGCGGGTACGGGGTGCCGTAGGACTGCGACTCCAGGTCACGAAGACCGAGCCGCCAGTCCGAGGACGGATCGGTCGAGGCGGGATCCGACGGCGGGGGCTGGTCCGGTCGTTGCTGCGACTGATCGAGGTCGGGAACGCTGCCGAGCCGATCGACCTGCTCGGTGAGCGCCTCGAGAACGGAGCGCAGTTGCACCTGGGCCACCTTGGCGAAGGTACGGACGTACTCGACCTCGGGCACCGGCGCCTCGTAGCCGGCCCCAGTGGGCACCTGGTCGACCTTCTGAACCGAGTGCATCGCCTGCTCGGCCGAGTGATGGGCCTCCTGCAGGATGTCGCGTTGCTGCTTCCGTGCGGTGGACATCAGCTCCCGCGCCTGCTGGACAGCCTCCTCGATCAGCCGGTCGGCGACCTGCTGGGCCTGACTGAACAAGGCGACCGCGTGCCCGTCCGGCTCGTTGCTCTGCTCACGCTGGTCCGGTCCCGATCCCTCGTGACGCACGCGGTAGAGCTCGGCCCGCTGCCGCTCGAGCTCGGCGCGCAGCCGCGACCGCTCCGCGTCACCCGACTCGATCTGGTCGGCGAGCCGACGGAGATAGTCGCGTACTTCGTCGGTCGACCAGCCCTTTCGTTCGCGGGAGAACGACGCGCGCCGGATGGTGTGCGGCGACCGCCGCACACCGGAGGGGTGTTCGAGTGCTTCGGTCACGATTGCTCGCCTACCTGGGCCGGTGGATTGGTGCTCCCCGTCAAGTTGCCGAGTTCCTCACTGCGGATGTCAGTCGCCGATGCGCCTGCCGACGTCAGCTCGGACAGGGTGTTCTGGACCATCGGCGGCGATCCACACACCATCGTCAGGCGGCCTTGCCACGACCCTCGCGCCGCCGCCGCAGTCCCCACCTGGCCACGGTCGCCGGGGAAGGTGGGATCGTCGGAGACCACCTCGGTGTATTCGAACCATGGTCGGGAGGCGGAAAGGCGCGACATCTCCTCGCGGGCGTAGAGATTCCAGGGCATCCGAGCGCCGTGGAACAGATGCACGCGCGACGCGGATCCGGTCTCCTGGTAGCGGATGTCGAACTGTTCGAGTAGCGCGCGGAACGGCGACAAGCCGGTGCCACCCGCGACCAGCAGCAGGTCGCGGGGCTCTCCGGCCGGCAGCGTGAACATCCGGCCCACCGCTCGGCCGAGCTTGACCGTGTCACCCGATCGCAGGGAACGGACGACGGCCGGACTGACCTGCCCGCCGTCGACGATCTGCACGTGCAGCTCGAGGCTCCCGTCCTGGCGCGGGGCATTCGCCGGACTGAAATAGCGCCAGAGCCGAGGCCGCTGCGGGACCTCCACCGCCATCGACTGGCCCGGCTCGTACGGATACAGCTCGTGCGGCTTCAGTTGGACGATCCCCACGTCAGTGGTGCGCCGCTCGACGCTCATGACGTCGGCCATCCACCAGGCCGGCGCCATTTCCTCGTCCTGCTCGGCCGCCTCGATCATCGTCTTCGCGACCAGGCCGTAGGCGGCGGCCCAGTCCGCGGCCAGCGAGTCGGTCCAGCCCGCACCGAGGAACTGCCTCAGCGTCGCGAGCAGCGAAGCGCCGACCGCGTCGTAGTTGGCTGCGACCACGGAGAACCGCCGATGGTCGCGGCCAAGCTGCTGGATGAACCCGACGACCTGGTCGATCTGGTGAACGTTGCTCACGATCTGGCCGAGCGCCGTGACCAGCCGATCGCGTTGACCCGACATCCCGATCGGGAAGAGCTCTCGCAGCTCGGGATGGGAGAGGAACAGGTGCGAATAGAAGTACAGCGGGACCTCGTCGCCAGACTTGGCGACGGTCTCCCAGCTGTCCTGAAGGGCAGCGACGTCCATCGATCAGGCGGGGGACGCGGAGACGATGTCCCTCTCTGCACCCGCCAACTCGGACCCCACCCGGCCGATGATCTCGGCGTCCACGCCGGCGTCGTGCAGCACCGCGACCAAGTGCCCGAAGACCCGGGCGTAGTGGTCGCTGGTGATCTGCATGCCGGCGTGGGCGTCACGCAGGTCCCGGCCGTCGTACTCAGCAGGTCCGCCGAGCACCTGCGAGATCAACAGCACCTGGTGACGCTTGAGCCGGACCATGTCGCTGCCGGTGAAGTAGTCAGCGAGCTCCGGGTCGGCAAGGACTCGCTCGTAGAACAGTTGGACCACCTTCGTGACGGCATCTGCACCGCCAACGCGGTGGTAGTCGCTCAAGTGGTCGGAATTATCGGCGCGCTGAGTCACAAGTCCCTCATCCGATTGAGTCGTGCGGCTCCCTCGTACGAGTCGTGCGGGCTCCTCGTACCAGGCCCATTGCTACCAGCCTGGCCAAGGCGATGCAACCGCCGTCTCGCCGAACCGAGACCTGACCTGCGCCGACTCCGGCGACCGTGGATCCGGGCCGAAGCCGGGCCAAAAGCAGGGTCGAAGGGCCCGATGGCGGGACGTGGGCATCGCGTTAACCTGCTCGGACGACAGCGCAGGACGAGCTCAGCGCGGAGTGACGT
>JALDXR010000176.1:0-7223 GCA_032154865.1 Nocardioidaceae bacterium | reverse complement strand
CCGAAGCCGCCGGCGCGCTGGAGCCCAACACGGTCGCGGCCATGATCGTCTACGAAAACACCTGGGCGGTGCCCTTTGTCGCGGCCGCGCGCAGGAACGGCGGAGAGCTCGTCGCCAGTGCGCGCATCCCGGCCGGCGACATCATGGCCACGCTGGACGATCTCGAAGCGACCACCTAAGGAGGACCACTATGCCTGGACTATTGCGAGGGGTCGCGCGGACGGCTGTCGTGGCGGGCACAGCGACCGCGGTGAGCGGCCGGGTGCAGCGGCGACAGGCGGAGCGTTACGCCGACCGCGACGCGCAGATCGCGGCCGAACGGCAGTCCGCCTATCAGCAGGTCGCCCCGCAGCCTCAGTACGCCCAGGCGCCGCCGGCGGCCGCAGCCGATCCGGTCCAGCAGCTCAAGGATCTCGCCGAGCTGAAGAACCAGGGCGTGCTCACCGAGGAGGAGTTCGCCGCCCAGAAGGCCAAGATCCTCGGCTGACCCTGGCCTAGGAGTCTGCTGAACAATCCGCGTGGCGTGGTGTGGTGGTTGGCCGGGGGTGAAATCGTGTGGGTTGTGCAGGGTGAGGCTGGTCGGCAGCGGGATTTGTTGGATGTGGAGTCGGTGGCGGGGCATTTGTTGCCGGCGGGGAGCGTGTTCGCGTTCTTGGCCGAGCATCGGTCCCGGTTGTTCCCGGCGGAGATGTTCGCTGACTTGTTTGCGTCGGGTCGCGGTCGGCCGTCGATCCCGGGTGAGGTGATCGCTTCGGTGATTGTGTTGCAGACTCTGCACGGGTTGTCGGACCGTGAGGCTGCGGACGCGGTCAACCTTTGACCTGCGGTGGAAGGCCGCCTGTGGGTATGCGATCGACGTCGCGGGCTTTCATCCCTCGACGTTGACGTATTGGCGGCGCCGGCTGGCGGTCAGCGACCGGCCGCGGCGGATCTTCGACGCGGTACGCGAGGTGGTTGAGCAGACCGGCGCGGTGGCCGGGAAGCAGCGGCGGGCCCTGGACTCCACGGTGCTCGATGATGCGGTGGCCCGGCAGGACACCGTGACCCAGTTGGTCGCCTCGATTCGCCGCGTCGGGCGGGAAGTGCCCGGCGCCGAGGACTTGATCACCGCCCACTGCACTCGGCTGGCGTCGTTGACCGGGCAGGACTACAGCCACACCGGCAAGCCGCCGATCGCGTGGGACGCCCCGGCCGCCCGGGACGAGCTGGTGTCGGCGCTGGTCGGCGACGCGCTGGCACTGCTGGAGGCTCTTGACGTCGAACAGATCACCGGGGCGGGTGGGAAGCCGGCCGAGGCGCTGGCGCTGCTGGCGCTGGTCGCCGGGCAGGACGTGGAGCCGGCCGAGGACTCTGATGGCACCGACGGCCGGTGGCGGATCGCGCGACGCACGGCACCGGACCGGATGATCTCGACCGTGGATCCCGATGCCCGGCACGCCCACAAGACCCGAGAGCGTCGTCAAGACGGGTTCAAGGCCCATCTGGTGGTCGAGCCCGACACCGGGCTGACCACCGCGGTGAGGCTGACCAAGACCAACGGGGCGGAGAACTCCGACGCGACTGTGGGCGCCGACTTGGTCACCACCGACGCCACTATCGGCGACGACGAAAACATCGAGGTGCTGGGCGACTCGGCCTACGCCACCGGCGACATGCTGCACACCCTGGACGGCAAGAAGTGGACACCGCTGCTCAAGCCGTGGCCGATCAAGCCCGCCGTCGAGGGCGGCTTCACCATCGACGACTTCACCCACGACCCTGCCGCCGGCACGCTGACCTGCCCCGCCGGGGTGACCCGCCGAATCACCAAGGCCCGCAAGGCCGTCTTCGGGATCGCGTGTGCCGACTGCCCGCTGCGGTCCCGGTGCACCACCGCCGCGCGGGGACGCACGATCGAGCTACACCCCCACGACCTGCTCCAACGCGCCCACCGCAAACGAGCAGCCGACGAAGGGTTCCAGGCCATCTACCGAGAGCATCGGCCGATGGTCGAACGATCGATCGCCTGGCTGGTCCGCGGCAACCGGCGCGTGCCCTACCGCGGGATCGCCAAGAACAACAACTGGCTCCACCACCGCGTCGCCGCCCTCAACCTGCGCCGCCTGCTCACCATCGGCCTCACCGTGACCAACGGCACCTGGGCACTGGCCTGAACGGACCACCGCCCGCCCCGCAAACCGCCCTCTGAACACCCACGATGGCCCACAGGCGGACGGAACGACCCCCTTGTCCGCACCCCACAGTGCCGACTCAAACTCGCCGCTCAACGGCCTTGGCGGCGTCCCACCTGCCGCCCAGCCCGCCAAGCGCGGCCCGATCGCGTCTTGTTCAGCAGTCTCCTAGATCCTCGCCAGCGCGTCGGTCAGCACCGACCGGAGGATCCCCTCCATCTCGTCGAAGTGCTCCTCGGTGCAGATCAGCGGCGGCGCCACCTGGACCACCGAGTCCCCGCGGTCGTCGGCCCGGCAGTAGAGCCCGGCTTCGTAGAGCGCCGCCGGCAGGTAGCCACGGAGCAGGCGCTCGCGCTCGTCGGCGTCGAAGGTCGTCTTCTTCGCCTTGTCCTTCACCAGTTCGACCGACCAGAAGTAGCCCGCGCCGCGGACGTCACCGACGATCGGCAGGTCGAGCAGCCGGTTCATCGCGGCCTCGAACGCGTCCTCGTGGGCGCGGACGTGGGCGTTGAGGTCGTCGCGCTCGAAGATGTCGAGGTTGGCCATCGCGACCGCGGCCGACACCGGATGGCCGCCGAAGGTGTAGCCGTTGGAGAACATCGCGGGGCCCGAGGCGAAGGGCTCGAAAAGCCGGTCGGACGCGATCATGGCGCCGAGTGGGGAGTAGCCGGACGTCATGCCCTTGGCACACGTGATGATGTCCGGCTGGTAGCCGTATCGGTCAGCACCGAAGAGGTGACCGAGCCGGCCGAAGGCGCAGATCACCTCGTCGGACACCAGCAGGACGTCGTACTCGTCGCAGATCTCGCGGACTCGCTGGAAGTAGCCCGGCGGCGGTGGGATCGAGCCGCCGGCGTTCTGAACGGGCTCGAGGAACACCGCCGCGACCGTGTCCGGCCCCTCGAACTCGATCGCCTCCTCGATCCGGTTGGCGGCCCAGCGGCCGAACGCCACCTCGTCGTCGGCGTGGACCGGCGCGCGGTAGAAGTTGGTGTTCGGCACCTGTGCGGTGCTCGGCACCAGCGGCTCGAACGGCGCCCGCATCTTCGGGACCGCGGTGATGGACAGGGCGCCGTGCGGTGTGCCGTGATAGGCGACGGCCCGGCTGATGACCTTGTGCTTGGTCGGCTTGCCGGTGAGCTTGAAGTACTGCTTGGCCAGCTTCCAGGCGGTCTCCACCGACTCGCCACCGCCGCTGGTGAAGAAGATCCGGTTGAGATCGCCCGGCGCATAGCCGGCGATGCGCTCGGCGAGCTCGACGGCGGTCGGGTGGGCGAAGGACCAGATCGGGAAGTACGCCAGCTCGGCGGCCTGCTTGGCGGCGGCGTCGGCGAGCTCGGTCCGGCCGTGGCCCACCTGCACGGTGAACAGCCCCGAGAGCGCGTCCAGCAGGCGTTTGCCGTGGACGTCGTAGACGTACGGGCCGTCGCCGCGCACGATGGTCGGCACGGCGGCGTTCTCGAACGACGAGTGCCGGGTGAAGTGCATCCAGAGGTAGCGCTTCGCGGCGGCGTCGAGATGATCGGGGCTCGGGCGGCTGCTGTCGGCGGTCATGGACGCATTCTGCCTCGTGCCTGGTCGCGTCGGGGCAACCAGACCCGCCGGCTAAATGGTCATGCGAGTGTGAGCCTCGTCGGCCAGACTGTGGCCGTGCCCCGAAACGGACGAATGTCGGATGCGGACGTGCGTCCGGACGTGTCCGATGCCCGGACGATGGCGTTCGAGGAGTTCGTCGTGGCCAGGTCCGAGCGGCTGCTGCGCACCGCGTACCTCCTGACCCGGGACCACGCGCTCGCCGAGGACCTACTCCAGACCGCACTCGCCAAGGGCTGGTCGTCGTGGCATCGGATCGAGGCCGATCCCGAGTCGTACGTACGCCGCATCATCGTCAACACCTTCTCCACGTGGTGGCGTCGCCGTTGGAACGGAGAGGTCCCTACCGAGGAGCTGCCGGAGCCGGCGGGTAGTCACCCGGCGCCGGGCGGACCCGACGTCGCGGCGAACACCGACCTGTGGTCCGCGGTCGGCCGGCTCCCCAAGCGGCAGCGCGCCGTGATCGTGTTGCGCTTCTACGAGGATCTGTCGGAGGCCGACACGGCCGGGCTGTTGGGTGTGTCCCAGGGGACGATCAAGAGCCAGACCGCGAAGGCGCTGGCCAAGCTCCGGATCGACCCGTCGCTCCAGGACCGGCCGGACTCGTCGACGGCGACGGGAGGTTCGACATGAACCTCGACGATCTGCGCCGCGAGCTGAGCAACCGGGCCGGGGAGCCCGGCACCACGTCGATGACCGATCGGCTGGCCGGCGTCCAGTCGAAGGTGGTGGCAGCCCGTCGGCGCAAGGCGGTGGCGTCCGGAGTCGCGGTCGTCGCCTCCCTCGCCGTCGTCGGCCTCGCTTCGACCCAGCTCATCGACCGCGGAGACGACCTCGCCAACACCGACCTCGTGCAGATGCCCGACTCGCTCAACGGTGACCTGCTGATCGCCGATGGCTACAACGCGGGCGAGAGTGAGCTGACCGTCGAGGCTCGGCTCGACAACCTCGACGTCGTCTCCCTCGCCGCGTGTGCGCTGCCGGACGGCATCGTCCCACCCGAGCCCGACGAGCCGCTGATGCTGACGGTGGAGATCGCCGGCGGCGCCAGTAGCGCAAGCATCCCGTGCCGGCCCGCCGCGGAGAGCGGCCCGACCCCGGTCGGCCCGGCGAACCCTTTCGAGTGGCGTGAGTCCGGACTCCGGCCAGGCGACGTGGTCGAGGCCACGGCATCGCTCGAGCAGGGCGATGATCCCGTCGACGTCCCGGGCGCTCAGTTCGGGGTGGCGTTCTACGCGAAGAGCGGCGACCGGCTCCACCGGGGCGACGCCGAGATCCTCGAACGCCTCGACGTCGGCGGCCAGACCTACCAGCTGGTCCAGCTCCGGACGCACCGATTGACCGAGGGCGGCCGCGTCGTCCGGCTGCGGACGCCGGCATCCGACGCTCCGTTCATGCTCGTGTACGGATGGAAGTCGCCCATCCCGTCGGCGGCCTTCGAGCTGAGGCTGGACGGGGAGCTGCTGACATCGGACTACGGGGGCGAGCTCAAGGGCCCGCGCCCACTGGACAGCGAGACGGCGCACCGGCTGGTGCTGGAGGCGGGTGGGATCTCGGTCGACGGCACGGTGGTCCTGGCCTACTACGAGCTGGTCGACGACTAGGGCGGGCCGGGGCCGTCGGAGGCCGGCGCCAGTGGCGCTGTGACTGGGTTCAGCGCGAGCAGCGCCAGCCACAGGTGTACCCGGTCCTTGGTGCTGCTCAGTGACCGGTCGGTGAGTGCCTCGATCCGCGAGAGCCGATAGCGCACCGTGTTGCGATGGACGTACAACCGATCCGCCGTGGCCTGGACGGAACCGTCGAGCTCGAGGTAGGTCCGCAGGGTCTCGACCAGGTGGCTGTCACCACCACGGTCGACATCGAGCAACGGCGCGAGCGTCGCCTGGCCCAGCTCTTGGACCGGCAGGTCGGGGTTGGCCATCAGCAGCCGCGGGATGCTCAGCGGCTCGCCCTCGTGGATGCCGGTTCCCTTGGCGAGCGCGTCGCGAGCCTCGAGGAAGCTCCACCGGATGCCGTCCACCCCGCTGTAGAGCCCGCCGATGCCGATCTGGACCGATCCACCGAGATGCTGGAGATAGTCCTGCAGGATGCCGGCGGTCTGGTCGGCCGGCTGGTGCTCGGTGCAGATCGCGGCGAAGTAGCGGCCGATGAGCGCGGTGACGACCGGTCCGTCCTCTCGTCGACCGGCCTGATGGATGCTCGCCGGCAGGGTGCGAAGCACCCGCTGGTCGGCGTCGACCGCGCCCAGGATCACGCGATGACTGCCGCTCGGCTCGACGCCCACCATGCCCAGCCGACGCTCGGCCTCGCTGCCCGACAGGGTGGCTCGCACGATGTCCTCGATGACCTGACCCGACAGCTGCCGCCGACCCGCCAGAACGGCCTGCCGCCGGGCGAGCTCCAGTCCGACGAGGCGCATGGCATAGACGAGGACGTCCATCGGCGGGTCGGTCACGTGGACGCACAGCGCGCCGACGACCCGGTCGCCGACCTTGATCGGCAAGACGACGATGTCGTCCGAGGTCGTGGCGGTGTCACCCGAGCGTCCCGACGGCTCGCTCGCCACCCGCAGGGTCTCCAGCACCACCTCGATCGGCCAGCGCGTCGACTCCGGAACGCTCGCCAGGACGCTCCCGCGAAAGTCCACCACCGCGACCGGCGCGCCGATCATGCCCCGCAGCTCCTCCAGAAGCGCCGCCAGGCCGCGCTCGTCGAGCAGCGCCTGGGCCAAGACGTCGTGCGCGGCGAGCAGGCTGCGCAGCCGAGTCAGATGGGCCTCGGAGATCCGCTCGGCGATGAACTGGGTGATCGCGATGAACGGGGTCGCGTACGGCACCTCGAAGAGGGGGAGGCGGTGTTCCTCGGCGGCCCGGATGATGGCGCGCGGGACCGAGGGGTGCGACAGGCCGGTCCCGAAGCCCAGGCCGGAGGCGCCCACCTTCGCCAGTGACTCGACGAACTCGGTCTGGGCGGCGCCGGAGCGCTTGCGCAGTCCGGTCGTCAGGACGAGCTCGCCGCCCTGGAGGAAACGCGAGGGATCGGGGAGCTCGGAGATCGTCACCCAGCGGACGTCGCGGTCCAGCCACTCGTCCGGGCACAGCACCCGCAGATCGAACGAGGACTCGTCGACGACATCGCGCACGGTGGGCGACATGCCCGAAGCATAACGGTTTTAGCTGTGCGCTGTGCACGACTGAGCCAGCAAGTGTCATGCAGCTGTCCAATGCGGGCAGGTTTGCCCGGGCAATACAGTCACGGCAATCGAGACGCGCCGGCGACCAGCCAACGCGTCCCAGGGGTGAGTCGATGACAGAGGCACCTTCACCTCCCATACCCGCCATCCGTCTGGATGGCCTGAGAAAGACCTTCGGCAAGGTCACCGCCGTCGACGGCATCGACATGACGATCGCCGAGGGCGAGTTCTTCGCCATGCTCGGGCCGTCGGGCTCGGGAAAGACC
>JALDXR010000175.1:0-7236 GCA_032154865.1 Nocardioidaceae bacterium | reverse complement strand
GTGTCCGGGCCGGCGAGGTGATCTGCTGCGGCGGCGCGATCAACACCCCGCAACTGATGCAGCTGTCCGGCATCGGCAACGCGAGTGACCTCGAGCAATTGGGCATCCACCCGGTCGTCGACCTGCCCGGCGTCGGCGACAACCTCCAGGACCACCTCGAGGTCTACATCCAATACGCGTCCAAGCAGCCGGTGTCGATCTCGCCGGGTCTGCGCTGGCGGCACCGTCCCCGGATCGGCGCGGAGTGGCTGTTCCTGCGCCGCGGGCTCGGCGCGACGAACCACTTCGAGGGCGGCGGCTTCGTCCGGAGCAACGGCGAGGTGGCCTATCCCAACCTGATGTTCCACTTCCTGCCGATCGCGATCCGCTACGACGGGTCGCAGCCGGCCGCGGAGCACGGCTACCAGGTCCACGTCGGCCCGATGTACTCCGACGTCCGGGGGACGGTGAAGATCACGTCGACGGATCCCCGCAAGCACCCGGCCCTGCGGTTCAACTACCTGTCGACACAGAACGACCGGCGCGAGTGGACCGAGGCGGTACGGGTGGCTCGGTCGATCCTCACGCAGCCCGCGATGGATCCGTACAACGACGGCGAGATCTCGCCCGGCACCGGTGTGGAGTCCGACGAGGAGATCCTCGAATGGGTCTCCCGCGACGCCGAGACCGCGCTGCATCCCTCGTGCACGACCCGAATGGGCAGCGACGAGCTCGGCGTGCTCGAACCCGACAGCCTGCGGGTGCACGGCATCGCAGGACTGCGCGTCGTCGACGCCTCGTCGATGCCGTTCGTGACAAATGGCAACATCTACGCCCCGGTCATGATGCTCGCCGAAAAGGCGGCCGATCTGATTCTGGGCAACACACCGCTCCCACCGGCGGACGGCGTGGCGTACTACCGTCACAGCGATGGCAGTCCGCTCTACCCGCCGGGGGACCCTCGCAACGAGACCGGAGGTAGGTCATGACCGATTCCGCCGTGAAGGTCGACAGCCTGTGGAAGGTGTTCGGCCCGAAGGCGTCGACGATCCCCGGGAGTGAGTACGCCGATCTGTCGCCTCGTGAACTGCGGGAACAGACCGGCTGTGTCGCCGCGGTGCGTGACATGACGTTCGACGTCGCACCCGGCGAGGTCTTCGTCGTCATGGGCCTGTCCGGCTCGGGCAAGTCGACGCTCGTCCGGTGCCTGATCCGGCTGATCGAGCCGACGTCGGGCAGCCTCGAGGTCGAGGGCGACGACGTCCGCGCCATGTCCGACGCGCAGTTGCGCGAGCTCCGGCGCCACCACGTCGCCATGGTGTTCCAGCACTTCGGCCTGCTGCCGCACCGTCGGGTGATCGACAACGTCGCGTACGGCTTGGAGATTCGCGGCGTACGCAAGGCTGAGCGCCAGGCGAAGGCGACCGAGATCCTCGAGCTTGTCGGTCTCGCCGGCAACGAGAACTCGTTCCCGGACCAGCTGTCCGGTGGCATGCAGCAGCGCGTCGGCCTCGGCCGCGCACTCGCCGTCGACCCGGCGCTGATGCTGTTCGACGAGCCGTTCTCCGCTCTCGACCCGCTGATCCGGCGCGACATGCAGAACGAGGTCATCCGGCTGCACCACGAGGTCGGCAAGACCATGGTGTTCATCACCCACGACCTGCAGGAGGCGCTCAAGCTCGGCGACCGCATCCTGATCATGCGCGACGGCAAGATGGTCCAGCTCGGCACGCCGGACGAGATCGTGGCCGCACCCGCCGACGACTACGTACGCGACTTCGTCAGCGACGTGCCTCGGTCGCACGTCGTGACGCTGAAGTGGGTCATGCGACCGCCGGCCGACGACGAGTCGCTGGACGGCCCGGTCATGAAACCCAACGTCGTGGTTCGCGACGCCGCCCGCGAAGGCCTCGCCTCCGACCATCCGATCCGGGTCATGGACAACGGTGAGCTGCTCGGAGTAGTCGGCGAGGACGATCTGATCCGGGTGATCGTCGCCGAGCAGGAGGGAGCGCCGGCGTGAGCGAGCGCAGCGAGCGAACAATTCGACGCAGCACACTTGTCACGGCCGCGCCGAGCGACAGCGAGGCGCCGGCGTGACGACGCTTGAGAAACCGCGCGAGGTCGAGCCGACCCCGCCGGTTGCGACGGCGCCGTCCCAGCCACCGTGGTGGCGGCGCAACTGGCGATGGCTGTCGATCATCGGCGTCATCGCGGTCTGGCGGATCGGGCTCGCGATCTTCCGCGGCGATGACACCCTGGAGCTCGGCGGCGCCGACCTGACCGGCTTCCAGGAGTGGCTCAACGACCTGCGCGACGACATCGACTCGATGCGCGACACCAACTGGTTCTTCAAGTACGTCATCGGCGGAATCAGCGACGGGCTGGACTGGCTCGTCGAGAATCTGCAGGACCTGTTGAGTACGCCTGCGTTCCCGCGGCCGGTGCCCGAGATCGGCTGGCTCGGCGTCGTGGCCCTGGCGTTGCTGGCCGCGTACGCGCTCGCCGGTGTCCGGATGGCGATTCTCGTCACGATCAGCCTGCTGGCCTGCGGCTACCTGGGCTACTGGGAAGACAGCATCGACACCCTCATCATCACCGGAATCGCGGTGGCGATCTGCGTCATCATCGGTCTGCCGCTCGGCATCTGGATGTCCCGAAGCAAACGGGTGACAGCCGGCCTGACGCCGGTGCTCGACCTCATGCAGACGATGCCGTCGTTCGCGTACCTGACGCCACTGGTGCTGTTCTTCAGCATCGGCGCAGCTTCCGCGGTCGTCGTCACATTGATCTTCGCGCTTCCACCGATCGTCCGGATCAGTGCTCATGGGCTGCGTACGGTGTCGCCTGCCACCGTGGAGGCGAGCCGATCACTGGGCTCCACCGGGCCGCAGTTGCTGCGTCAGGTGCAACTGCCGATGGCCCGCCGCACGATCATCGTGGGTCTGAACCAGACGACGATGGCGGCACTCTCGATGGCGACCATCGCCGCGCTGATCGACGGGCCGGGCCTCGGCGAGCCGGTCCTGAGCGAGCTGCAGGCGCTGAACGTCGGCGGCTCGTTCGTGGCGGGTCTGTGCATCGTGATCCTGGCGATCATGCTCGACCGGGTCACGACGGCGGCCAGCGAGCGCCGCGAGCACCAGATGCGAAGCACGTACGATCCGCGGATCCGGCGCTTCGCCATTCTCGGCCTCGCTGTGGTGGCCGGCATCGCCATCTACCTGTCCCGGACCTACACCCGGTTCGCGGACTTCCCCGACGGCGCCGACCTCGGAGTCAAGCTCGAGGATCGGGTCAACTCGATCAACGACTGGGTCGTCGATCAGCTCAGCGGACTGACCGAGGCGTTCAAGGACTTCGTCAGCTACGGCATCCTCAACCCGATCGAGGCGCTCACGGCCGACACGCCCTGGTGGATGGCGTTCGCCGCGCTGACCGCCCTGGGCTTCCTGATCGGCGGTTGGAAGGCGCTGGTGTCCACGGTCGTGTGCCTGCTGATCATCCTCGGCACCGGCCTCTGGAACGACACGATGTCGACCTTGGTCACGGTGCTCGCGGCCGCCGTCGCGGTCATGATCATCGGCGTGGTCGTGGGCGTCTGGATGGGACGAAGTCGCGGGCTCGACACCGGGCTCAGACCCGTACTCGACGCCATGCAGACGATGCCGCCGTTCGTCTATCTGGTGCCGGCGCTGGCTCTGTTCGAGACGTCCCGGTTCACCGCGATTGTCGCCGCGATCATCTTCGCGGCTCCGGTGGCGGTGAAGCTGGTGGCCGACGGCATTCGTGGGGTGTCGCCGACCACGACCGAGGCAGCCCTCTCCGCCGGGTCGAACCGGTGGCAGATGATCAGCAAGGTTCAGGTCCCGATGTCGCGAGGCTCGATCCTGCTCGCGGCCAACCAGGGACTGCTGTTCGTCCTCTCGATGGTGGTCATCGGTGGCCTGGTGGGAGGCGGCGGTCTCGGCTACCTGGTCGTCGCGGGATTCTCGCAACAGCAACTGTTCGGCAAAGGTTTGGCAGCGGGCATCGCGATCACGGCCTTGGGTGTGATGCTGGACCGGATCACGAGGTACGCGGCCGAACGGTCCGAACGGAGGGTGGCTGCCGCAACGAGATGAACAGCAGCCCGCAACACAAGGCCGCGTCGACTGCGGCACGATTGAAGGAGACAACATGACAAAAGCGATGGCTCGGCTCCGTCGCGGATGGGTGCTCACCTTTGCCGGTGCGATCGCTGCGTCCGCCTTGGTGGCCTGCGGCGGGGGCGACATTGAGGAGTCCAGCGCCCCGGAAGGCGCAGAGGACTGTGGCGACTTCAATATCGCGATCAACCCGTGGGTGGGATATGAGGCCTCGGCACACGTCGTGGGCTACGTCGCATCGTCGAAGCTCGGCTGCGACGTCGAATACAAGGATCTGAAGGAAGAGATCGCCTGGCAGGGCTTCGGCACCGGCGAGGTCGACGTCGTGATCGAGAACTGGGGCCACCCGGACCTGGTGAAGAAGTACATCGACGGGCAGGGCACCGCGGTCGACGTCGGACCGAACGGCAATGAGGGCGTTATCGGTTGGTACGTGCCGCCGTGGCTCGCCGAGGAGCACCCGGACATCACCAACTGGAAGAACCTCAACAAGTACGCCGACGACTTCGAGACCTCGGAGTCGCACGGCAAGGGCCAGCTGCTCGACGGAGACCCGTCCTTCGTCACCAACGACGAGGCGCTCGTCGAGAACCTCAACCTGGACTACGAAGTGGTCTACGCCGGAAGCGAGGCCGCGCTGATCCAGGCCTTCCGCGATGCGGAGGAGAACCAAGAGTGGGTCATCGGCTACTTCTACGAGCCGCAGTGGTTCATGTCCGAGGTGCCGCTGGTCAAGGTGGACCTGCCGCCGTACAAGCCCGGCTGTGACGCGAACCCGGAAGAGATCGCGTGCGACTACCCGCCGTACCACCTGAACAAGATCGCCAGCAAGGAGTTCATGGACTCGGGCAGCCCGGCTGCGCAGTTGGTCGAGAACTTCGAGTGGACCAACGACGACCAGAACCTGGTGGCGAAGTACATCGCCGAGGACGGCATGGACCAGGAGGAAGCGGCCCAGAAGTGGGTGGAGGACAACTCGGACAAGGTCGACGCCTGGTTGCAGGGCATCACCTGATCCGAGCTCGGTGCTGAGATCGCGCCGTCATCCCGCTCGCGGGACGACGGCGCAATCTCGGTATGTCTGGTGCCGTCCGCTTGACAGCATTCGGGGCGGCGCTGATCCTATAGTTGTCTCGCATCGTGCGTGCCGTTGCAGATGACGCAACGGCCGGTCGCACAGCATTCGAAGTGGGTGAGCCATGGCATCGGTTCCGAGCCGAGCGCGTGTCGTCGTGATCGGCGCCGGCATCGTCGGAAACAGTCTCGTCTATCACCTGGCCCGGCTGGGCTGGCGCGACATCGTGCAGATCGACAAGGGGCCGCTGCCCAACCCGGGCGGCTCGACCGGGCACGCGTCCAACTTCATATTCCCGGTCGACCACTCCCGGGAGATCACCGATCTGACGCTGGACAGCATGCGTCAGTACCAGGAGATGGACGTCCTCACCGAGTCGGGCGGCTTCGAGGTCGCGCGTACCGAGGAACGCATGGAGGAGCTTCGCCGGCGGATGTCGTCGTCGAAGGCGTGGGAGATCCCCTCGGAGCTGGTGACGCCGGAGCAGGTCGTCGAGCGGGTGCCGTACCTCGACCCGAGCGTCATCATCGGCGCCTTCTGGACCCAGTCCGTCGGCGTCGTCGACTCGCTCCGCGCCGGCACGATCATGCGCGAGCGGGCGCAGGAGCTGGGCGCGCTGCAGATCGCCGCGACCGTCGAGGTGACCGGGATCGACGTGGAGCAGGGCCGGGTCGCCCGGGTCCGCACGTCGGCCGGTGACATCGAGACCGACACGGTCGCGATCGCGTGCGGCGTGTGGAGCCCGAAGCTGGCCCGGATGGCCGGCGCCCACATCCCGCTCACCCCGGCCGTGCACCAGATGATCAGCGTCGGACCGGTGCCGATCCTGGCCGACAGCCCGGGCGAGATCTCGTTCCCGATCATCCGCGACATGGACACCTTCTGCTACGAGCGGCAGCACGGCGCCGACATGGAGGTCGGGTCGTACGCGCACCGCCCGATCCTGTGGGACCCCGAGGAGATCCCGACGATCGAGCAGGCGAAGCTCTCGCCGACCGAGCTGCCGTTCAGCGCCGACGACTTCGACCCGCAGCTCGAGCAGGCGTACGAGTTGATGCCGGACCTGCTCGGCGCCGAGGGGGCCGAGATCCGGTATGCGATCAACGGCCTGCTCTCGCTGACACCGGACGGGGCTCCGATCCTGGGTGAGTCGCCGGAGGTCGAGGGCCTCTGGTCGGCCGCGGCCGTCTGGGTCAAGGAGGGCCCGGGGGTCGGCCGCGCCGTCGCCGAGTGGATGGTCGACGGCTACTCGGAGATCGACCTGCATCACAGCGACATCGCCCGCTTCTACCCGCACCAGCGCACCCGCGAGCACATCCGGGCGCGTACGGGCGAGGCGTTCAACAAGACCTACGGCATCATCCATCCGGGCGAGCAGTGGGAGAGCGACCGAGACCAGCGCCTGGCGCCGATGAACGCCAGCCAGCGCGAGTTCGACGCGGTGTTCTTCGAGGCGGTCGGCTGGGAGCGGCCGATGTGGTACGGCTGCAACGAGAGCCTGCTCGGCGACTACGGCGACGCCGTCCTGCCGCGCGAACACGAGTGGGACTCCCGCTGGTGGTCGCCGATCATCAACGCCGAGCACCTCGCGATGCGCGATCGGGCCGGCATCGTCGACCTGTCGGCCTTCGTGATCTTCGACGTCGTCGGGCCGAAGGCGATGGAGGCCGTCCAGGGCGTCATCGTGAGCCAGGCAAACGTCGCGATCGGCCGGGTGATCTACACGCCGGTGCTCGACGAGCGGGGCGGCTTCCGGGCCGACCTGACCGTGATGCGGCTCGGTCATGACCACTACCGGGTCGTGACCGGTGGCCACACCGGCATGATCGACCGCAAGTGGTTCGCCGACCACATGCCGGCCGACGGCACGGCCCAGGTCGTCGACCTGACCTCGTCGTACACCACGATCGGTCTGTGGGGACCGCGCGCCCGCGACGTCCTGGGCTCGGTCACGAGGTCCGACGTCAGTCACGAGGGCTTCGGCTTCGCCCGCTGCCGCGACATCGAGATCGGCTCGCTCGACGTGCTGGCGTC
>JALDXR010000174.1:0-7247 GCA_032154865.1 Nocardioidaceae bacterium | reverse complement strand
CGTCGATCTTCGCGTCGGCCATGATCGTGTTCGCCACCTCGCTGGACGACTTCGTGGTGAGCCAGTTCCTGTTCGGCGACGCGTCCAACATCACGGTTCCGATCAAGCTGTACAACGCGGTGCGGGCGGCGCCGACGCCGGCGCTCAACGCCCTGGCTTCGCTGCTCCTCCTCGGATCGTTCCTCGCCCTCATCCTCGCGTACGTCGCCCTGCGCGTGCACCGAAGAGGGTCGCAGTCTGCGCTGGACGACCTGGCCAACTACGGCTGAGCGCGGTCGTCAGGATCAGTCGTCGGCCGCCGGTGGTCCGTCCGAGGCGGCGAGCACCCGAAGCGACTCCGAAGGCAGTTGGACCGTCACCGCCTGACCGCTGGTCAGGTCCTCGCGCATCGCGTTGGTCGTGACCAGCGACTGCACGACGGCGCCCTGCGGGAGGCGAATCATCACCTGGGTCGTCGACCCCAGGAACACGGTGCGGTCGACCATCCCCGGCAGCCGGTTGGATCCGGTCAGGCCCGCCTCGGCCAGCTCGACGCACTCGGGTCGGATGACGGCCCGTCCCGGCCCCGAGTTGTGGCCGGGCGGAGCCTGCGCCTCGAGGGTGAACTCACCGAAGCGCACGGTACGGACGAGCCCGCTGCCCGTCAGACACTCGATGTCGAACAGATTGGCGACGCCCAGGAAGTCGGCGACGAACTCGGTGACCGGTTCCTGGTAGACCTCCTCCGGCGTCCCGAGCTGCATGACTCGGCCGCCGTCCATCACGGCGAGCCGGTTCGACATCTCGAGTGCTTCCTCCTGGTCGTGCGTCACGAACACGAAGGTGATGCCGACCTCCTTCTGCAGCGAGGTCAGCTCCGCACGCAGTGAGTGGCGAAGTTTCGCGTCGAGCGCGCCGAGCGGCTCATCGAGAAGCAGCACCGATGGTTCGAGCACCAGCGCCCTCGCGAGCGCCACCCGTTGCTGCTGGCCGCCGGACATCTGGTGCGGGCGACGCCGAGCGAACTCGGTGAGCCGAACCAGCTCCAGTGCCTTCGCGACCCGGGCACCGCGGGTCTTCTTATCGACGTCCTTCTGCCACCGCAGGCCGTACGCGACGTTCTTCCGCACGTCCAGGTGGGGGAAGAGCGCGTAGCTCTGGAAGACGGTGTTGACCGGGCGCTTGTGGGCCGGAGTCTGCGCCACATCGACCCCGTCGAGGAGGATCTGACCGTCGGTGGGCTGCTCGAACCCGGCGAGCATGCGGAGCGTGGTCGTCTTGCCGCAGCCCGAGGGGCCGAGCAGGGTGAAGAACTCGCCCGGTTTGATCTCCAGGTCGATGCCGTCGACAGCGGTGACGCCGTCGAACTCCTTGCGGAGCCCGACTATCGAGATCGCCCCACCTGTGCGAAGGGACCCGGTTTCGCCTCGGTCCATGCGCGGAAGTCTAAACATCCACGGTGCAGTTTGAAAGATGATGACTGAATATTCAGTTAGTCCGGTTGTCCCGTGTGCCGCGTTGTCAGGGCGGAAGGCCGTCGACTAGACTGAACGACCATTCAATGACTCGGTGGAACCCCGTGAGGAGATCGTGATGACCGCGACCGACACCGATCGAATCACCGGTGCCGCACTCGACGCGCTGATCGCCGAAGAGACCGAGGTGTTCCTCGCCAGGCAGCCACGCAGCCGCGAGTTCATCGAGCGGGCCCGTCCCATTCTTGCCGGCGGCGCGACTTCCAACTGGCAGATCGCGGAGCCGCAGGCCGTCTGGCTCAGTCACGGCGAGGGGTCGAAGGTCTACGACGTCGACGGCACTGAGTACAGCGACTTCCACGGCGGCTACGGCGCCGACCTGGTCGGCCATGCACATCCGGCGATCGTCGCCGCCGTACGGGACCGGGTCGCCCGCGGTACGCATTTCGCCCAGCCCACCGAGGACGCGATCGTCGTCGCCGAGCAGTTGCGCGAGCGGTTCGACCAGCCGATGTGGCGGTTCGCCAACACCGGCACCGAGGCGACGATGGACGCCATCCACCTGATGCGAGCCGCCACCGGTCGCGACCGGATCATCAAGGTCGAGGGCTGCTACCACGGCCATCACGACTCGGTGCAGGTGTCGGTTCTGCCCGAGCCCGAGGACGAGATCGGCCCCGCGTCGGCCCCGATCGGAGTCCCCAGCAGCAACGGCATCCCGGCCGCAATCATGGACCTGGTCTCGGTCGTGCAGTTCAACGACGTCGAGGCCGTCGAACGGGTCCTCGCCGCATTTCCGGACCAGGTCGCCGGCATGATCGTCGAGCCGATCATGATGAACGCCGGCATCATCCTGCCTGAGCCGGGCTACCTCTCCGGTCTGCGGGACGCCCTTCATCGCCACGGCGCGCTGCTCACCTTCGACGAGGTGAAGACCGGCTTCACCACCGGCCCGGGTGGCGTGACGCAGCTGTCCGGAGTCACTCCGGATCTGGTCTGCCTGGCCAAGTCGCTCGGTGGCGGCCTGCCGACCTCGGCGATCGGTGGCAGCGAGGCTGTGATGTCGATGATCGCGGACGGCCGCTACGAGCAGGTGGGTACGTTCAACGCCAACCCGCTCGTCATGGCGGCGGCCCGTGCGACCCTCACCGAAGTGCTGACGCCGGACGCCTATCGGCACCTGGACCGGCTGCGCGACCGGCTGCAGGTGGGTCTGGACGACGTCATCGAGCGGTCGGGGATGCCCTGGCGGGTGATCATGGCCGGCTCCAAGGGTTGCGTGTCGTTCCTCCCGCAGCCGATTCACAACTTCCGCGACTTCGCGCTCCTGGACGGCCGTTACGGCCACGCGCACTGGCTCGTCCAGCACAACGGCGGCGTCTTCCTCCCGCCGTGGGGCAAGGTCGAGCAGTGGCTGGTCTCGGTGCAGCACGACGACGAGGACGTGGACACCTTCCTCGCCAACTTCGCCAGGCTCACCGACCGGCTGGTGGCAGAGCAGGCCGCCTAACCACCGTTGGTGCCGCGGTTGGTCCAGGGGAAGCCCAGCGACGACGAGGCGAACCGCATCGCGACCTGATAGGCGCGATTCGGTTCGACGACCGGGTCCTCCAGAGCCGTCTGGATCGAGAGGCCGTCCAGCAGCGCGGCGAAGGCGACCGAGAACTCCTCGGCGTCGACCGTTTCGATCTCGTCGGCGTCCACTGCGTCGCGGACGACCCGGGCGATCATCGCTCGCCACTGCTGGTCGAGCTCGACTCGGTCCTTCTTGACCTCCGGATGCCGGAACGCCTGGGCCCACAGGTCGAACCACAGCCCCCAGGTGCCCGGCGTCTCCTGCTCGTGCTCGGGCAGGCAGGTCCAGGCCACCAGCGTCTCGAGTCGCTTCACGACGTCCGGCGTCGAGGCCAGCATCTCCTCGGCCGTGGTGTAGAAGGCCTGCTCGGAGTAGCGCAGCGCCTCGGTCAGCAGCTTGTCCTTGGTGCCGAAGTAGTAGACGACCAGGGCAGGACTCGCGCCGACCCGGGCCGCGACGTCGGCGATCCGGGTGTCGCTGAAGCCTCGCTCGGCGATCAGGGTCGCCGCCGCGGCCAGCATCTGATCCCGTCGTACGTCAGCGACGACCTCGGCGGTTGCCTTCTGGGCCATCGATCCCTCCCATGACGATCTGCTTGTCGATGCAGAGTACCAAGCCATAGACTGAACAGTCAGTCAAGACGCCTTGCCGAGGTAGGTGACCCGTGTCGGAGTCCGCGGCTACGGCCGAGGAGTCGGCGGCGCCTTCTGCCCGGCTTACCGCGATGCTCGAAGCGCGTTCGATCGCTGTGGTCGGCGCGAGCGACCGGCCCGACTCCTTCGGTCTTCGGCTGGCGATGGAGGCGTTGCGCAGTCCCTCCGATCCGACCGTTCATCTGGTGAATCCACGACGGCGTGAGGTGCTCGGCCGTCCTTGCGTACCGTCGCTGACCGACCTGCCGGATCCCGTGGACCTGGTGCTGCTCGGCGTCCCGGACTCCGCTCTGACCGAGCAGATCGCGCTCGCCTCGGGCCGCGGGGACGCCGGCGCGGTCGTCTTCGGCACGGCAGCCGGACTCGGGCCAGAGGTCTCAGCGGCAGCCGACGGCATGGCTGTGTGCGGTGGCGGTTGCATGGGCTTCGTCAACGTGGCCCGCGGCGTTCGCGCGATCGGATATCTCGAACGGCATCCGCTCCCGATCGGTCCGATCGCGATGGTGACGCATTCGGGGTCGGTCTTCTCGGCGATCATGCGAACCCATCGCCGGCTCGAGTTCTCCCTGGTCGTGTCGTCGGGCCAGGAGCTGGTCACGAGCACAGCCGACTATCTGGACTACGCCCTCGACATGGAGGAGACCCGGGTCGTCGCCCTGCTGCTCGAGACCCTGCGCGATGTGCCGCACCTGCGGGATCGCCTCGCGACGGCGGCCGAGCGTGACATCCCTGTGGTCGCGCTGACGGTGGGCGGCTCTCCGACCGGGCGCGAGCTCGTCGACGCGCACTCGGGTGCGGTCGCCGGTGACGACGCGGCCTGGGAGGCGCTGTTCGCCGCGTACGGAGTCCACCGGGTCGAAGACCTAGGCGAGCTGGTCGACAGTCTCGAAGCGTTCGCCATCGGACGGCGGGTCCGGCGGGACGGGCGGTCTCGCGGCGTGGCCACCCTCCACGACTCGGGAGCCGAGCGGGCCCTCGTCGCCGACGTCGCCGAGCGGCTGGACGTACCGTTCGCGCCGCTGGCCCCGGAGACCCGCGCGACGCTGGAGGAGTGGCTGGAGCCGGGCTTGACGGCGACCAACCCGCTCGACGTCTGGGCCACCGGGATCGACACCGAAGGCCTGGTCACCCACTGTCTCCAGGCACTGGCGTCGGACGACAGCGTCGGCGTGGTGGCGGTGGCGCTCGACCTGGTACGGGAGTACGACGACGACATGTCCTACCCGACCGCGATCGCGACGATGCTGGGTCGTACGGACAAGCCGATGGTCGTCCTCACCAATCTCTCGTCGGCGGTCGACCAGCGCCAGGCCGATCAGCTACGGAGCCATGGCGTGCCGGTCCTCGAAGGCACTCGATCCGGGCTGCGTGCCATCGGACACCTGCTCGCCGATGCCGACCCGCCGCGACAGCCGGTGACCCGGCCGGTCGATCCGGCGCGTCGTCAGCGCTGGAGTCGAGCCCTCGCGAATGGCTCGGAGCCCGATGCGCTCGCGCTGATCGCCGACTACGGCATCGCCGTCGCGCCCGAACGCCGCGCCGCATCAGCCGACGAGGCAGTGGCGGCCGCCGCCGAGCTCGGATATCCGGTGGTGCTCAAGACCGCCGCCGACGACGTACGCCACAAGGTCGACGTCGACGGCGTACGGCTGGAGCTGGCCGACGCCGACGCGGTGCGGGCGTCGTACGCGGACCTGGCCGGACGACTCGGCGCCGAGGTCACGGTGCAGCGGCAGGTCGCGCCGGGGGTCGAACTCGCCTTGGGACTGGTGCGTGATCCGCTGGTCGGCCCGCTCGTCGTCGTGTCGTCGGGCGGCACTCTGGTCGAGTTGATGGACCAACGGTCGGTCGCGCTGCCTCCGGTCGACGAACCGGCGGCGGCCGGGATCGTCGACCGGCTGCCGATCGCCACGGTGCTACGCGGCTATCGAAGCCAGCCGCCGGGCGACCTCGACGCGGTCCACGACGCGGTGGTCGCGATGTCCCAACTGGTCCATGAGCTCGGCGACCTCGTGGCGGCGGTGGACGTCAATCCCTTGATCGTCTCGCCGAGCGGTGCGGTCGCGGTGGACGCGCTGGTCCTCCCCTTCCGCCCCGACGTGCCAGAACCTCAGGGAGATTGAGACGGCAGAGGTTCTGGCACATCGGAAGGGAAGGGGAGTGCGATCGGGTCGGCGGCCAGGCGGCTGCGGCCGTGCTCGTCGAAGCGGTCCAGCCCGAGATCGGTGACGTCGACGACGTCGGTGTGGCCGGTCAGGGACAGATCGGCAGCCGCTCGAGCCACTCCGGGGCCCCACATCATCCCGTGGCCACCGGCCGATGCCACGACGCTGCCGGCCACCGGACCGTCCGAGTCGATCGCCGGACCGAGGATCGGGAGGTGGTCCGGCGTGAAGTCGATGGTGGCGGCCCAGAGCCTGCGGAGCCGGAGCCCGTCGGTCACCGGCAGCAGCTGGGCGATCCGCGGCCGCACCTTGTCGTAGTAGGTCCAGTCGAAGTCGACGCTCTCGCCCGGGGACTCGTCCGGGTTGCTCATTCCCCAGAGCACGCCACCGTCCTCCGGTCGCCAGTAGACGCCGGAGGCGAGGTCGAACACCATCGGCAGCCGGTCCGCGGCGAGATCCGGATGCGGTTCGGTCACGACGACCTGGTGCCGGGAGCCGCCGGCCGGGATCCGGACGCCGCAGGCGCCACCGACAGCCGCCAGGGTCGGACCGCCGGTGAGTACGACGCGCCCGGTCGCGATGTCACCGGCCGACGTCCGTACTCCCCTCACGGCGTCGCCGTCACGCAGGAGGTCGAGGAAGGCCGTGTGCTCGGACACGATGACACCGGCGCCGAGGAGTGCCGCGGTGTAGGCGATGACGTTGCGCGGCGGGTCGATGTAGCCGTCGCCCGGCGCGTACGAACCGCCGAGCGTCTGGCCGCGCGCCATCGCGGGATTGAGGTCGTCCAGCTCGTCCGGCTCGACCCATCGCACCTCGAGCCCGACGGACTGCTGCATGGCGATCCGGGTGCGTGCCTGCTCGACCTCGGCCGCGTCGAAGCACGGCATGAAGTAGCCCTGGGCCACGAAACCGGAGTCGACTCCGAGCGACTCGCGTTGCGCCGCGTAGAAATCCCGGCTGTAGAGCCCGAGTCGGACCGCGGTCTCGGTGCCGCCCTGGGCGCGGACCATGCCGGCGGCCCGCGAGCTGGCACCGGAGCCGAGGGTGTTGGCCTCCAGGAGCACGACCCGGTCCAATCCGGACCGGCGAAGGAACCAGGCGCACCACGCTCCGATGGTCCCGCCGCCGCGGCGGTGCGCGGCAGAATCGCGCTGCTGGTCACAGCACAGGAGCGTCGCATAGACTGAACAGTCAGTCAATAAACGAGGGCAGGAGGCCAGATGTACGGCCTGTCCGCTGCCGATCTGGAGCTTCAGAACCGCGCTCGGGCCTTCGCCGACGAGCTCATTCCGTACGAGGAAGGGGCTGAGTCGAACGGCGGACGGCTGCCGGTCGCTGTCGAGAAGGCCCATCACGAGCGGGCGATCGAGCTCGGCCTGTACGCCACCAACATGCC